>NZ_ALCB01000056.1:0-1860 GCF_000282935.1 Actinomyces sp. ICM39 | reverse complement strand
CCGCGCCGAACAGGCCGCCGCCATCGCCGAGGCCGACTCCATCCTCGCGCCCCTACCCACCGCCCGCGGTGAGGGCTCGGGCGAGCGCGGCCCCGGCCTCGACGATCGGGGAGGGGAGCAGTGAGCCAGCTGCGCGTCACCGGACTGGGCGCGTCCCTGGGCGGGCGCAGCGTCCTCGAGGGCATCGACCTGGAGGTCGAGGCCGGGGAGCTCGTCGGCCTCATCGGACCCAACGGCGCCGGAAAGACCACGCTGATCCGCTCGATCCTCGGCTTGATTCCCTCCAGCGGGCGCATCGAGACCGACGGCGCGATCGGCTACGTGCCGCAGCGCCACGAGTTCGCGTGGGACTTCCCGATCAGCGTGCGCGACGCCGTCCTCCAGGCCGTCACCGTGCGGCGAGGGCTGCTCGGGCGCGCGCGGACCCCGCACTTCCGCGCGGTCGAGGAGGCCCTGTCCCTCGTCGGCATGCGCGACCTCGCGAAGCGTCCCATTGGCGAACTGTCCGGCGGGCAGCGCCAGCGTGTCCTCGTCGCCCGGGCCCTCGCGATCCGACCCGCCGTGCTGCTCCTCGACGAGCCCTTCACCGGCCTCGACATGCCGACGCAGGAGATGCTCATGGACCTGTTCCGTAGCCTCGCGGACGGGGGGCGGGCCCTCCTCATGACCACGCACGACCTCATCGGCGCGCGCGCCGGGTGCGACCGCCTGTACCTGCTGCGGCGCACGATCGTCGCCTCCGGGCGGCCCGAGGAGCTGGCGGACGCCGACCCGTGGATCCGCGCCTTCGACGTGCGACCCGACAACCCGATCCTCGACGCCCTAGGAGTGCGCGCATGAGCACCGTGATCCACGCGGCCGGACGTGCCCTCGTCCCGGCGGCGGACTTCCTGAGCCCCTACGACTTCTTCCGCGACCTGACGAATCCCGCGCTGGCGTTCCTGCCGCGCGCGCTGCTGATCGCGGTCGTCGCCGCGCTCGTGTGCGGCAGCGTCGGCGTGCACGTCGTCCTGCGCGGCATGGCGTTCATCGGCGACGCGGTCGCGCACTCCGTGTTCCCCGGCCTGGCGATCGCCTTCGTGTGCGGCGGGTCCCTGGTGCTGGGCGGCGCGCTCGCGGGCGTCGTGACCGCCGTGCTCGTGGCCTTGTTGGCGCAGAACCGCAGGCTTAAGGAGGACTCCGTCATCGGCGTGCTCTTCGTGGGCGCGTTTGCGCTCGGCGTCGCGATCATCGCGCGGGCGCCCGGGTACGCGGGGAGCCTGCAGGACTTCCTGTTTGGGTCGATCACCGGTATTCCGGCGTCGGATGTGCCCGTGGTGCTGGCTGGCGCGTTGTTCGTGCTGCTCATGCTGTTCCTGGCGCACCGGCCCATCGTGGCCGTGACCCTGGACCGCGAGAGCGCGCGAGCGGCGGGTGTGCACGTGCTGCTGGCTGACTTGTCTTTGTATGTCGCCGTGGCACTGGCCGTGGTGATCTCCGTGCAGACGATCGGTAACGTGCTGGTGCTTGCTTTGTTGGTGACCCCCGCGGCCACCGCGCGACTCCTGTGCGACCGCCTGGGGACCATGATGATCCTGTCGCCCGTGCTTGGGGCTTCCGGGGGCCTGGTGGGCCTGTACCTGTCGTGGGCGCTGGACGTGCCCACGGGCGCCACGATTGTCCTGGTGCTGACCGCGTGCTTCGTGCTCGCCTGGGTCTTCGCGCCGAGGCATGGCCTCCTCGCGCGGAGCCTGCGCGAGAGGCGGGGGTGAGTCTGCGCGGGCCCGTCTATCCGAACCCTGTTTTCCGACTGATCGCGCCGATCATCCGTGATTGTTTCACGTGAAACATCGACGCTGAGGCCCCAGCCCACGATGGTGG
>NZ_ALCB01000055.1:0-7975 GCF_000282935.1 Actinomyces sp. ICM39 | reverse complement strand
CGGCCCATCAAGGCAGGCCACGCGGCGCCCGGAACACCAGCGGCGCAGCAGGCCACGCGGCGCCCGGAACACCCGTGGGGCCACACAGCAACACGAAGCCGCCCGGCCCCACAGGGGACCGGGCGGCTCACGCGTCAGGCCGCTAGGCGGCTCTCAGCGATTGTTTCAGCGCATCTGCGTGCCGGCAGCGCCCAGGCGCTCGCAGGCCTCGACAACGCGGGCGGCCATGCCGGCCTCGGCCGACTTGCCCCACGTACGCGGGTCGTACTGCTTCTTAATGCCGACCTCGCCGTCGATCTTGAGGACGCCGTCGTAGTTGCGCAGCATGTGGTCAACGACCGGGCGGGTGAACGCGTACTGCGTGTCGGTGTCGACGTTCATCTTGATGACGCCGTTGGCGACAGCGGTGGCGATCTCCTCGGCGGTGGAGCCGGAGCCGCCGTGCATGACCAGGTCGAAGGGACGGTGGTCGAGGCCGTAGTGCTCAGCGACCTCCTTCTGGATGGTGCCGAGCAGCTCGGGACGCAGCTTCACGTGGCCGGGCTTGTAGGCGCCGTGCACGTTGCCGAAGGTCAGAGCGGTCAGGTAGCGGCCGTTCTCGCCCAGGCCCAGGGCCTCGACGGTCTTGATGGCGTCGGCGGTGGTGGTGTACAGCTTCTCGTTGATCTCGCCAACGACGCCGTCTTCCTCGCCACCGACAGCGCCGACCTCGATCTCGAGGATCGTGTTGGCCTTGACGGACAGGGCGAGCAGTTCCTTGGCGATCTCGAGGTTCTCGTCGAGGTCGATGGCGGAACCGTCCCACATGTGGGACTGGAAGGTGGGCAGCTTGCCTTCGGCAACCTGGCCGGCCTCGATCTCGAGGAGGGGGCGGACCCAGGAGTCGATGTTCTGCTTGGCGCAGTGGTCGGTGTGCAGAGCCACGGTGATGCCGTAGTTCTTGGCAACCTCGGTCGCGTAGGCAGCGAGGGCCAGCGAGCCGGTGACGCGGTTCTTGATGGTGGAGCCGGAGCCGTATTCGGCGCCGCCAACGGACACCTGGAGGATACCGTCGGACTCGGCCTCGGCGAAGCCCTGGAGGGCGGCGGTGATGGTCTGGGACGAGGTCACGTTGATCGCGGGGTAGGCGAACTTGCCATCCCGTGCGCGATTCAGCATCTCTGCGTAGACCTCAGGGGTTGCGATAGGCACTTGGAGCCTCCTAATCGAGTGACAGTTTTGTCGTGATAGATTCTCTCACATTTTGCACGAGCGGGGAGGGGAAGGAAGTCCCGTTTGGACGGTTTTCTTCCAACCCCTCCCCTGCTGTTATGCGTCAGTTGGAGCGGCCGACGCGGACTCCGAGTTCGGCGACGGACATGACGTCCGTGAGAGTCTTGGCGACGTCTCCCTGCGCATTCGTGCCACGGAATCGGAGGTAGGAGCCGTTGCCCGCAACCGGGATGTCGACGGTGTCGGGGACGTTCGCCAAGGTCGTCGCGAGGATGGGGTTGCCCTGAGCCTTGGCGTCGGCCTTGTTGTCACCCTGCCCCTTGAGGGCGTCACGCGATCCAGCGAGGTAGATCTGGACGTCCTTGGCGCGGCCCGAGGCCTTGGGTCCGTTGCCGGCGCGCGGCGTGTACGTGACGGCGCAGACGTCGTATCCGGTGGCGCCGTCGCCGATCTTCAGGTCGATCCAGTGCGGCCACTTGCGGGCGTTGTCGGTGCCGGGCAGCTTGGCCTCGTTGGCATCGACATACTGGGAGTGCCAGTAGGTCGCGGGATCACCGTCGGTGGCCTTGGATTCCTCGCCGTGCTCCCAGCGGGTTTCGACGGAGTCGGCTGCCACGGCCTTGGCCTCGATGCGTGGGCCGCACACGCCGATCAGGCCTTCGCTGGCCACGGTCTTCTCACCGGAGTGCGAGACGGTGACGGTGAAGGTCGCTTCACCGAATTCGGTGGTGGGGCGCGCCCAGAACTTCACGACGCGGGTCTCGCCGGGGGCGAGGCGGTCGATCGGCTGGGGTCCGTTGGCGAGCTTCCAGGAGTTCGAGACCGCGGGGGTCAGGTGGATCTTGGTCGCTTCCTTGTTGCCCTTGTTGGTGACGGAGACCTTGAGGACGGTTTCGCCCCAGTTCTCGTCGCCGACGATGGGCAGGGAGGCGCGGTTCATGCCGGACAGGGCGGTCTTCGGGTAGGCCTCGTCACCAACGCGTTCAATGCTCACGTCGAGGGCCGAGGAGGCCTGGGAGGTGAGGGTGAAGACCGAGTGGCTGTTGACGGTGACATCGAACGGCAGCTGCGCGACGGTACCTTCGGCGGTCTTCTCGCCACCGTTGGGGCGACGCGACAGGTAGCCGGAGTCGATGACGCTCAGGTACTGGTTGGTCATGGCGTTACGCAGGCGGAAGCCACCCTCGGCGGGTTCAGCGACCCACTTCTGGGGGTTACGCGTCGCGTAGTCGCCCTGGAAGGTGGGGGTGAATTCCTGGCTCGTATCGGCGCACGCGTAGGCGGTTACCGGGTGTCCCGGGGTCGTCGACACGTGGGACTCGGAGTTCGGCGTTTCCTCGGAGTAGACGGCGAGGCAGCGGTTCGTGTTGACCGAGCGGATCCGGTAGTAGCCGTCGGGCGTGGCGGTCAGATCCCAGTTATCGGAGGTAGTTCCCGCGGTCGGGGCACCACCCGACACGCTCAGGGCTCGTCCGTCGGCCAGTGCGATCGTGTACTGGCCGGGGGCGAGGGTGTCGCGCGTGGGGTCGACGTAGGTGGAGGGCTCACCCAGGGCCTTGATGCGCGCCTTGAAAGCCGCAACGTTTCCGTCGGCCTTGGGGGTCTTCGCGTTCCAGAACATCTGGGCGCCGTAGCGCAGGCCTTCGGCGACCCAGGCCTCTGCCTCATGGTCGGTGACCATACCGTGGCCACCCTGCCAGATGGAGACCTTGCCTCCGCGGATGGAGGCGTCGGGAACCGAGTACTTCTCGTTGTGGTAGAACGTGTTCATCGTCCACTTTCCGTAGACGCCTTCCAGGCCCTGCACCTGCATGACGTAGGAGGACGGCTGATCGCGGTAGTAGTACAGGGCGGAGGAGGCGTTCACGAGGGTGTAACCGGCGTCGACGAGGGCCTTCGCAGGCAGGCCGCGGTTGGCGTTCTTCTTGCTGGACTCACCCTTGCCCCAGTATTCGATGATGACGTCCTTGTCGATCGGGATGCGCGAGATATCGGCGATGCCGTCGTTCCACAGGCGCAGCGTGCCGCCTCGGGACTTCACGTGCGCGTTGACCTTGTTGACGAAGTCGTTGAAGGCGGCGTCGAAGGTCATGGACTGGTCGCCGTAGTGGTTGCGAATCTGCTGGAGGTACTTCTTGAAGTCGCCGGGGTCCTGCTTGAAGAAGAACTCGTCGGCGCCCATGTGCCATTCGGTGGAGCCGAAGGTGTCCATGTACTCGTCGATGAGGTCGAAGTAGAACTTCTGGGCGGCGGGGTCGATGAAGTTGAGGTGGTTGGGGCTCTTCTTGCCGGAGTCGTCAGCGACCTGGTACTGCGGGAAGTTGCCAAGGATGGTGCCTGTGTGGCCGGGGGCGTTGAGGAGCGGGACGACGCGGACGCCGACCTCGCGGCCGTGCGCAACGATGGCCTTGACCTCGTCCTTCGTGTAGTAGGAGAAGGAGGTGGTGGCGGGGTACTTGTCGGACTTGAGGCGCAGCTCGAGGGACAGGTAGTTCATCTTCAGGTCGGACATGCGGTCGATCTGTCGGGTGATCCAGTCCGTCGTGATGTGGGTGCCGCAGGCGCACAGAGTGGCGCCGCGGTCTGCGAAGCGCGGAATGTCGGTGACGGAGCCTGCGGGCACGCTTCCGTGACCCGAGCGGACGGCCTGCTCGAGAGTGCGCGCGCCCCACAAGAGGCCAGCGCGGGTGGCGGCCGTGATCTGCGCACCGTTTCCGGTGACGGTCAGCTGGTAGCCCTCATCACCGAGGTCGCTGCGGGACGCGTTGATCGTCAGAGTGACGGCGTTGGAGGCTGCGGCTCCGGTTCCTTCGGTGATGCCGGTGATGCCGGCGTCGGTGAGGGCACGGCTCAGCAGAGCACTGACGCCGGCGGCTTCGGCGGAGTCAGGGCGAACAATCTGGAGGCCGGCACTGGGTGTCCACGTGCCCGAGGCCGGGGTCCAGCCTTCGAGGGAGGGGATCGTCACGGGGACATTGGGGGCGGCCTGCGCGTGCAGGTGGGAGGTCAGGGGGACGAGGACCGCGGTGACGAGCGCACACACGGAGGCGAGGATCAGTGCGACCTTCGCTCGTGAGCGCGCGAGCCGCGGTGCCCGCACATGGCTTGGCGATGACTGAGGCATTAATTCTCCTGTTCAACGGTTTGCTTCCACGCAAACTGTCTAAAGCCCGAATTAAAACGGATGCTCCGTATCCATTCCGACTACTTTTTGGCTTGCAAAGCCTATCAAAGGTCGGAGGTTAAAAACAATAGAAACGGTAAAAGAACAGTTGGTCAGCGAGAATGTCGGTCAACCGGGTTAATTAGTGTATTTCAGTTTGACACTTCACCCACAAGTCACTAGCTTTGCGTGCCCTCCAGACGCGACGCGTGCGCCCACATAACGATCGCGGCGGCATGACCAACGTTCATGGACCGAGTCGAACCGCGCTGAGTAATCGCAACGACGATCTCGCACGCCCGGATCATCTCCTCGCTCAGTCCGGAGGCCTCCGATCCGAACACAAGGCAGGCTCGCTCAGGCAGCACCGCGCCTTCGAGCGCGACGGACCCCTCAACGTTGTCGACGCCGACGAGTGTCAAGCCTTCCTTCGAGCAATGCTCAACGAGTTCACGCACTTCGGGACGGTGATCCACCGGCAGGTAGCGGTCGGTGACCATCGCGCCGCGTCGGTTCCACCGCTTGCGCCCCACGACGTGCACGCGGCGCGCACCCATAGCATTCGCCGTTCGTACAATCGACCCGATGTTGAAGTCGTGATCGAGATTCTCCACTGCCACCTCGAAGGGCAGCGAGCGGGCGGCGATGTCCGCTCGAATCGCCTCCATCGTCCAGTAGCGGTAGCGGTCCTCGACGTTACGCCGATCCCCCGCCTTCAGAAGCTCCCGATCGTAGTGCTCGCCGACCGGCCAGGCGGCCTCCCCACCCGGCCACGGACCGACCCCGACCTGCCCAGACTGCGCGGCCCCGGCCTCGTCGTTCCCGCACGCGCCATCACGCGCGATGTCACACCCGTTTTCGAACTCGTTCACGGATCCCACCCTAGCGGCACCGTAGAATGGAGGCATGACTGCCCTGACGCACGAACCGACACCACTGACCGATCTGCCTCCCGTCACCGCGTGGCTCTCTGACATGGACGGCGTCCTGGTCAAGGAGAATCGAGCGCTTCCGGGCGCGAACGAGTTCCTCGCCGCTCTGCGCGGGAAGAACATCCCCTTCCTGGTCCTCACGAACAATTCGGTGTTCACGAACCGCGACCTGTCCGCGCGCCTGGCGAACTCCGGCCTGGACATCCCCGAGGACAACATCTGGACCTCCGCGAACGCGACGGCCGCCTTCCTGCACCAGCAGTCGCCCGGCTCGACAGCGTACGTCATCGGCGAGGCCGGCCTGACCACCGCGATCCACTCCGCGGGATACGTGATGACCGAGATCGATCCCGAGTTCGTGGTGCTCGGCGAGGTGCGTTCCTACGACTTCCACGCGCTGACCCACGCGATCCGCCTCATCGAGGGCGGCGCGAAGTTCATCGCGACCAACCCTGATGTGTCGGGCCCCTCCGACGAGGGCACCCTGCCCGCCTGCGGCGCCATCGCCGCAATGATTACGGCGGCGACCGGGCAGAAGCCCTACTTCGTGGGCAAGCCGAACCCCGTCATGATCCGCGCTGGCCTGAACAAGATCGGCGCACACTCCGAGAGCGCCGCCATGGTCGGCGACCGCATGGACACGGACGTGCGCGCGGGCGTCGAGGCAGGCCTGCGCACCCACCTGGTCCTGTCGGGTTCCACGGCCCGCGAGGACATCAACAATTTCCCGTTCCGCCCCTTCGGCATCCACGAGGGCATCGGCGATCTCATCGAGCTCGTCGAGGCGGCGCACTGACCCACACCGATCCGGAAGGAACACCCATGACCAACGATTCCCACAAGGCGCGCCTGGCTGCCCTCGTTCAGGAACTCTCCGTCATCCACGAGAAGGTCACCCTGGCGTCGGGGCGCGAGTCCGACTTCTACGTCGACATGCGCCGCTCGACCCTGCACCACGAGGCGGCTCCCCTCATCGGCCACGTCATGCTGGACCTCCTGGAGGAGTCCGGATTCGCGGTGGGCGAGGAGTACGTGGCCGTCGGCGGTCTGACGATGGGGGCGGACCCCGTCGCGACCGCGATGATGCACGCCGCCGCGTCGCGCGGCCTGGACCTGGACGCATTCGTCGTGCGTAAGGCCGCGAAGGATCACGGCATGAAGCGCCGCATCGAGGGCCCGGACGTCGTCGGCAAGAACGTCGTCGTCCTCGAGGACACGTCGACGACCGGCGGCTCTCCGCTGGAGGCCGCGCTCACGCTGCGCGAGGCCGGCGCGAACGTCGTCGCCGTCGCAGTGATCGTGGACCGCGCGACGGGCGCGAAGGAGCGCATTGAGGCCGAGGGCTTCCCGTACTTCTACGCGCTGGGCCTGGAGGACATCGGCCTGGCCTGATTCAGCTTGCATTGACGAGGCCGGGGCCGGGTTCTGCGTGAACCTGGCCCCGGCCTCGTATCGGTGCGCGTGCCCTCACATGTGGGGCACAGAGCGCATGGCGCGCGCGGTCACCCAGCGCGGGGCGACCTTCATGGCGCCCATGGCGACCTTGTAGGGGATGGTCGGGGTGACCTGAACGCGGCCCGAGCGCACGGCGTCGAGGGCCTCCGTGACGACCTGTTCGGGGCTGGCCATGAGCCAGGAGGGTGTCGAGCGCATGTCGACGCCCGCGCGCTCGAAGAAGGGTGTGTCGACGGGGCCGGGGCAGACGACCGTGGCGGTGATGCCCGATCCCTTGAGCTCGGCGGCGAGGCCCTCGGTGAAGGCGACGACCCAGGCCTTGTGGGCGGAGTAGGTGCCCGCTCCCGTGCGCGAGGCGACAGAGCCGACGTTGAGGATGGCTCCGCGTCCGCGCGAGCGCATGGAGATGCCGGCGTGGTGGGCCAGGGTCATGACGGCGCGGACCATGACGTTGAGGCCGTTGATTTCATTGTCGAGGCTGTTGTCCAGGAAGTCGGTTCCAAGTCCAAAGCCGGCGTTGTTGACGAGGAGGTCGACGGGAGCCAGGTCGGGCTTGTCGTGATCGGCCGGCCCTCCCACATCGAGCCGGGCGGCGACGCGTGCGCAGCCTTCATCGGTCGACAGGTCCGCTGCAATCACCTCGGCGCGCACGCCGGCGACGTTCGCGAGCGAGTCCGCGAGCGCGCGCAGGGCTTCTTCGCTGCGCGCGACGAGCACGAGGTCGTGGCCCGCGGCGGCCAGCTGCCAACAGAATTCTTCACCAATGCCGGAGGTTGCTCCGGTGACCAGCGCTGTTCCCATGGGGGAAGTCTAGCGCCGCATGGTGCGCGCAGCACGAAGCCGGGGCGGGAACGCTTCGCGCTCCCGCCCCGGCTTGGCGTGTCATCGGGTCCGGATCAGGTATCCGGCTCCACCACCGGCGAGAGCCGCCGGGATGACGAGGAGGACCAGCCAGTAGGGGCTCCATCCGCCCGATCGGCCACCATCAACAGCCGCAGCGATCGGCATAGTACCCGCAGCCTCGGCCGTTCCGTTCTCGGGGGCGGCCACGCTACCACTCTGCGCTGCCTCGCCGCTCTGCGCTCCGCTCTGGGGCGCAGCCGAGGGGCTCGCGGACGGGGTGGCCGCGGGAGCCGCCTTCGGGGCGGTTACCGGGGCGGAGCTGGCCGCACCGGTCGTTCCACTTGCCGCACCGTTGCTGCGGGCGGCAGGT
>NZ_ALCB01000054.1:0-571 GCF_000282935.1 Actinomyces sp. ICM39 | reverse complement strand
ATACGCCGAGGGGCCGACCTGGCGGTCGGCCCCTCGGCGTATCCCATCAACACAGTGCAAGTTGTCCCAGAAGGCTCCTCAATGATGTCTCGTCGGCATTGCTCGGGCCCGTGTGGCCCGTGCCGTATTCCCTTGTGATGACACCTACTGTAGGCACCCAACCTTGCGGCAACGGCAAGGTGAGCTGAGAAAGTCCTGGAATTTTAACCCTGCAGATAATTGACTGATCACAATATGAGTGTGCGCCCCCCGGTCTCCCGGGGGCGCACACTGCGTTACGCGCTGTCAGTCCTGCACGTAAGGCCTCAGCCGTTCCACTGGCCGTTCTCGGCGAAGTAGTACCACTTCCAGCCGATCCAGTGCCCACCGGTGTACATCGCGCCCGAATCGGTGCTCAGGTAGTACCAGGAGCCACCATCCTTCAGCCAACCGGTCGTCAACGCGCCACTGGGGGCCATGTAGTACCAGGACGAGCCGTCCTTCACCCAACCGGTCGCCATCGCGCCACTGCCGGGCGTCAGGTAGTACCAGGTCGGCCCATCAAGCAGCCAACCGGTGGCCATTCGCCCCG
>NZ_ALCB01000053.1:0-882 GCF_000282935.1 Actinomyces sp. ICM39 | reverse complement strand
AAGTCCCAGGTCTCACGTATGGCAGCCGACCTGGACGAACACGTGGACGAGTTCCGCCATCGCCCCCTCGACGACGCTGGGCCTTTCACGTTCGTCGCCGCTGACGCACTGACCATGAAGGTGCGCGAAGGAGGACGCGTCGTCTCGTGCGCGGTCCTGGTTGCCACCGGAGTCAACAATGACGGACACCGCGAAGTACTGGGGGTGCGCGTATCCACCAGCGAGACCGGCCCGGCGTGGAACGAGTTCTTCGCCGACCTGGTCGCCCGAGGCCTCACCGGCGTGCGCCTGGTGACCAGTGACGCCCATCTGGGCCTGGTCGAAGCCATCGCAGCGAACCTACCCGGAGCCACCTGGCAACGATGCCGCACCCACTACGCCGCGAATCTCATGTCCATCACCCCCAAAGCGCTATGGCCCGCCGTCAAAGCGATGCTGCACTCGGTGTACGACCAACCCGACGCCGCCTCAGTCAACGCTCAATACGACCGGCTCTTGGACTACGTGCACGACAAGCTCCCCGCCGTGTGTGATCACCTCGATCAAGCCAGGGCAGACGTCCTCGCCTTCGCGTCCTTCCCCACCGGGGTATGGACCCAGATCTGGTCCAACAACCCCAATGAGCGCCTCAACCGCGAAATCCGCCGACGCACCGACTCCGTGGGGATCTTCCCCAACCGCCAGGCCATCATCCGCCTGGTCGGAGCCGTCCTCGCCGAACAAAACGACGAATGGGCCGAAGGCCGACGCTACCTCAGCCTCGACATCCTCACCAAATCACGACTCACACCCCAACCCACCGGGCAGGAGGAACCCCCACTCCAACTCAGCGCATAACCCACTCCGAAGGACACAAAACGATTACACCACTCCACAGGACTT
>NZ_ALCB01000052.1:0-70470 GCF_000282935.1 Actinomyces sp. ICM39 | reverse complement strand
AGGGCATCCGACAATTGTCGGATGCCCTCTTGTTCGAAGCGATCAGCTCAGTTCAAGCACGGCGAGGTTCTTACGACCCTTACGAATGAGAGCCAGTCCACCAGCAAGGACGTCTTCTTCGCGCAGAACAGCCTCGGGATCCTCGACCTTGATGTTGTTGATGGAGGCGCCGCCGGAGGAGATCGTACGGCGTGCCGCAGTCTTGCCCTTCTCAAAGCCGAGGGCAACGAGCGCATCGGCCACGGTCGACTCGCCGATGGTGAGGGACGCTCGTGGTAGATCCGCGGTGGCAGCGGCCAGCGTTGCCTCGTCGAGATCACGGATATCGCCTCCGCCCCACAGGGCGTCGGTCGCAGCGAGAACGCGCTGAAGCTGATCGGCCCCGTGCACGAGTTCCGTGACGGAGGCAGCCAGGGCCTTCTGCGCGGCACGCTGGTGCGGACGCTCGGCAACCTCAACGGCCAACGCCTCGATCTCTTCACGCGACTTGAACGTGAAGATCTTCAGGAAGCGCACCACGTCGTCGTCCGCGACCTGGAGCCAGAACTGGTAGAAGGCATAGGGGGTCATCATCTCCGGGTCAAGCCAGATGGCACCCCCCTCAGACTTACCGAACTTCGTTCCGTCGGCCTTGGTAATAATCGGCGTGGTCATCACGTGGGTATCGACGCCCTCAACCTTACGGATCAGGTCGACGCCGCCCACCATGTTGCCCCACTGGTCGTTACCGCCGGTCTCGAGCGTGCAGCCGTTGCGGCGGTAGAGCTCGAGGAAGTCGTTGGCCTGGAGCACCTGGTAGGAGAACTCGGTGTAGGAGATGCCCTCGTCCGAGGCAATACGGCGGGCAACGATGTCCTTGTTGAGCATGGTGCCCACGCGGAAGTACTTGCCGATAGTACGCAGCAGGTCGATCGCGCTCATCTCCTGGGTCCAATCCAGGTTGTTCACCATCGTGGCTGCAGCAGGACCCTCGAAGTCGAGGAACTTCGAGATCTGCGAATGCAGGCGATCTGCCCAGCCCTTCACGACCTCGGTCGACTGAAGCTGACGCTCGCCGCTCTGACGCGGGTCGCCGATCTGACCGGTGGCCCCGCCCACGAGAGCGAGCGGACGGTGGCCGGCGAGCTGCAGGTGACGCATCACGATCAGCTGAACCAGGTGTCCATGGTGCAGGGAGGGCGCCGTCGGGTCATAGCCGCAATAGAAGGTGACAGGTCCGGCGGCCAGGTGCTCACGGAGCGCCTCGAGGTCGGTGTGCTGCGCGAGCAGCCCACGCCACTGCAGTTCGTCCAGAATGTCTGTCACGAAAGTTGTCCTTCCTTGCGGATTCGACGGATGAGTACCGTCATAGTGTATCGGCTTGCGAGTACGGGCGTTAACGCAGCGCGGTGGCCGCCCACTCGCGCGCATCGGCGAGGCCCGCCTCGGCCTCGGCGATCTGCTCGCGCACGCGCTCCGGGGCAGTGCCGCCACGCCCGCGGCGTGCACTCACGGAACCTTCCACGGTCAGCACAGCGCGAACCTCGGGGGTCAGGGCCGACGAGGCCTGGGCGAGCTCCTCGTCCGTCAGGTCCGCGAGCTCCACTCCCCTGGCCTCGGCGAGGCGCACGCACGCGCCCGAGATCTCGTGAGCGTCGCGGAACGGAACGCCCTGCTTCACCAGCCACTCGGCAATGTCGGTGGCGAGCGAGAAGCCCTGCGGAGCCAGCTCCTCGAGACGGTCGAGATGAATCGTCATTGTGTCGATCATGCCGGCGACGGCAGGACACAGGACGTCGAGGGTGTCGATCTGATCGAACACCGGCTCCTTGTCTTCCTGCAGATCGCGGTCGTAGGCGAGCGGAATACCCTTGAGGACCGCGAGCAGGCCGGTCAGGTCACCGATGAGGCGGCCGGCCTTGCCACGGGCCAGCTCCGCGACGTCAGGGTTCTTCTTCTGGGGCATGATCGACGAACCCGTGGAGTATGAGTCGTCCAGCGTGACGTAGCCGAACTCCTTCGTGTTCCAGATGACGATTTCCTCCGACAGGCGCGAAATGTCAATACCGATCTGGGCGCACACGAAGGCGAACTCGGCGACCACGTCGCGAGCAGCCGTTCCGTCAATCGAGTTTTCGACGGAGTCATTAAAGCCGAGAGCAGCCGCAATGCGGCGAGGATCCATGCCGAGGGTATTACCGGCGAGCGCGCCGGAACCATACGGGGAGATGGCTGCGCGCTTGTCCCAGTCGCGCAGGCGCGCGACGTCGCGCAGCAGCGGCCACACGTGCGCCAGCAGGTGATGAGCGACGAGCACGGGCTGCGCGTGCTGCATGTGCGTGCGACCCGGCATCACAGCATCGCCGGCGCGCACCGCCTGCCCGACGAGAGCCTGAGCGATGTCAAGAACGCGACCTGCCAGGTGACGCGCCTCCTCGCGCAGGTACACGCGAATGAGTGTGGCGATCTGATCGTTGCGGGAGCGGCCAGCGCGCAGCTTGCCGCCCAGCGTCGCTCCCGCTCGCTCGATGAGGCCACGCTCCAGCGCGGTATGGACGTCCTCGTCGTCGGCAGCAGGCACAAACGCACCGGAGGCGACATCCGCGTCCAGACGCGCCAGAGCATCGTGCATATCCACGCATTCCTGGTCGGTCAACAGGCCAACACGATGCAGCTCATCGGCGTGCGCATGCGAACCCGCGATATCCACGTGGGCCAGACGGAAGTCGAAGTGCGTCGACACGCTCAGTGCAGCCAGTGCCTGCGACGGCCCTCCAGAAAAACGACCGCCCCACAGAGAGACGTGAGTTTCGGACTGCGACATGAGTTTCCTCCTGGCTCGGCGACAACGATAATGTTCGTATGCTTTAAGAATATTCGAGATGCTGGCGGGCCGCCGACGGCCAGACCACGGGAACCTCTCCTCGAACCTTCACCCACGTCGCGATCATGACGAAGAGCATCCAGTTGCCCTCGAAGAGTAGGCGCGACTCAGTAAACGACTGAATAAACATCGCGATGATGATAACCGCCGGGATGACGTCCCATAGATTGTCGTCAATGTGGGCCACCGCGACCTTCACAACGCGATACAGCGTCCAGACGATCGCGACGGTGATCATGGCCGCGCCCACGAAGCCGGTCGTCAACGCCGCCTCGACATACACGTTGTGCGCCTGATTAGTCGGCGTCCCGTCAGGACGGATCACGAGCGATGCAAAAGGTTCCATCCACGTGGGCCACCCAATGAACCAGCCCCAGCCGCCGATCGGGCGCTGCGCGACGAGGGGCGCCACCGCGTGCCAGATGACGGAGCGCCCGCTCATATCGGGACTACGACCGAAAGCGTCGGCGATCATGTGACGACAGAAGAATGCTGCGATTGCAGTGAGAACGCCGATCCCCGCAAACCCACCGACAACGCGCAAGCGCAGGCGTTCCGGAACTCTGCGCTGCACGACGAGGCCCGCTATGACCAGGAAGCAGCCGACCGTCGAGAGAGCGACCGTCGCAGACTGCGTCAATAGCAACACTGCGCCGCACAAGCCGAGCCACACCAGCGTCGAGAGCCGAGAGTTCCTCGTCTGCATGTATCGAAGAACTAAGCACACCGCCAGAAGCAGTGCGATGAAAGCAAGAGGATTCCTGTTCCCAGGGAACCCCTGGATCGGCCCACCTTCCAGGAGCAATCCGTCCACCCAGTAGTAGGACGCCGGCAGGAGCCCCCTCCCCCACATGATGGGAGGAGCGAGCGGACCTCGACCAAAGAAAGCCACCAGGGCCTCGAGAATAAACGAGGAGCCGATAATCCACTGGAACGCGAGGATCAACGCGCCAACGAGCTCGGTGAGCGGCAGCGCAACAGCCACAGCGATCGACACCAGCGTCAGAGCGAGGGATAAGACCGCGAATTGCGCGCTCTGCGCAGGGGCGACGGACCACAGACACGACAGAGCACACCAGGCGACAAAAAGACACGTCGTGGTCGGAAAGCGACGCAGCAACAGCGAGCGTCCCGAGGTCCAAAAAAGCACCACAAACGACACAAGCAGAATCAGCATCGGCACAAGAGAACCGATGTCCCCGAAAATGCCACGAACGCCTTTGCCGGCAAAACCGACAAAGAACATCGCAGCAACCGTGTAGCGCATCATGCGCGCGCGCAGGGCATCATCGCGATCGGTCCCCACGGCATCGCTCACGGCGCTCGCCTCATAAGTCATACACGAAACAGTAAGCGAGGCGGGAGCGGCCTTCTCGCCGCTCCCGCCTCTTGAAACCCAACTGAGACATTCTCTGTGAGAACGCCCTCAACCAAGCGTTCAGTAACCCATGTTCACGCCGAAACGCACATCACGGGCCGCTGCGAGCTTCGACTGCAGGCCGTAGATGTCGATAAAGCCGCGCGAGGACGACTGATCGAATGTATCGCCGGTCTCGTAGGTCGCAAGATTGAAGTCGTACAGTGAGGACTCGGAGCGGCGACCGTTGACGGTCGCACGACCACCGTGCAGCACCATGCGGATGTCGCCGGAGACATATTCCTGCGTGTGCTCGATGAACGCATCCATCGACTTCTTCAGCGGGGAGTACCACTGGGCCTCGTACACGAGCTCGCCCCAGGTCTGCTCCAGCTGACGCTTGTAGCGGCGCTGCATGCGCTCCAGCGTCACCGACTCGAGGGCCTGGTGGGCCTCGATGAGCGCGACGGCACCGGGAGCCTCGTAAATCTCGCGAGACTTGATACCGACGAGTCGGTCCTCGACCATGTCGATACGACCGATGCCCTGAGCGCCGGCGCGGCGGTTCATCTCCTGGATGGCCTCGAGCGGCGTGACGGGACGGCCGTCGATAGCAACCGGGATGCCCTTATCGAAGGTGATGACGACCTCGTCAGGCAGCGGCGGGTAGGTCGGGTCGTCGGTGTAGTTGTAGACGTCCTTCGTCGGGGCGTTCCACAGGTCTTCCAGGAAGCCGGTCTCAATGGCGCGGCCCCACACGTTCTGGTCGATCGAGAAGGGGTTGTGCTTGGTTGTCTCGATCGGCAAGTTGTGCTTCTCGGCGTAGTCGATCGCAACGTCACGCGTCAGCGCGAGGTCACGGACCGGGGAGATGCAGTCCATGTCGGGGGCCATCGAGGTAATCGAGACCTCGAAACGGACCTGGTCGTTGCCCTTACCCGTGCAGCCGTGGGCGACGGTCGTGGCACCGAACTCGCGGGCCGCCTTCACCAGGTGCTTGGTGATGACGGGACGCGACAGGGCCGACACGAGGGGGTACTTGCCTTCGTACAGAGCGTTCGCCTTGAGAGCGGGCATGCAGTACTCATTCGCGAACTCGTCGCGAGCGTCGGCCACGTATGCCTCTACGGCGCCACAGTCGAGGGCGCGCTGGCGAATGACCTCCAGGTCTTCTCCGCCCTGGCCGACGTCAACGGCGACGGCAACGACCTCACGGCCGGTCTGTTCGCCGATCCATCCGATGGCCACAGAGGTGTCCAGGCCGCCTGAATATGCCAGGACGACGCGATCTTTGCTCGACATGTGGGTTCCTTCCAATTGTTGGGTTCGTGGTGCCCGGGCAGTGTTCGTACGAACGAGGCCGGAGCTAGTTTTCGGGGAGTGCGCCGGGTTCGGCGAGGGCCAGCAAGGATCGTTCAACCTCAGCCGCGCCTTCTTCGCTGCGGCAGATCACGAGGATCGTGTCATCGCCGGCGATCGTTCCGGCGATCTCGTCGCGCCTCACCGCGTCGATCGATGATGCGAGGAGGTTGGCTGCACCCACCTGGGTGCGCAGAACAAGCTGGTTACCCACCTTCACGGAGGTAACAAGGAGAAGCTGGCACCAGCGTGCCAGACGGACGTTGGCAGCTTCAGCGTCGTGGGTAAGACCGCCGTCGTGGTCGGGCACCGTGTAGATGAGCGCACCGGATACATCGCGGATCTTCGTCGCGCGCAGGTCCATCAGATCGCGAGAGAGGGTCGTCTGGGTGACGTCAATCCCCCGCTCGGCCAGGCGAGCGCGCAGTCCTTCCTGGCTACCGATCGACTCGGACGCCAGAAGATCACGGATCATCTCATGACGCGCACTCTTGGTGCTCGGAAACGCGGGTGTTGCACTCATATGCATGATTATACACACGAACGCATATAAATAAGCAAGCGGGCGAGGGCTGTCCCTCACCCGCTTGCTCTCACAACTCTCAGGCCTTCAACGCAGCCGCGATATCGTCAGCCCACGCCTCGATCGCGTCCCAGTCGCGGAAGTCGCCCTCCACAACGCCAGCCAGACGCGCGACCGAACGCTCACGCAGCGACAGAAGCTCAGGCTTGTAACGGCCCGGGAAGGTGCGCAGCTCACGGCAGTTGACGTGGGTGAGCAGCGGACCGACACGATTACCATCCTGCTCCGAGTGCTTCGGCACACCATTCATGCCGACGGAGAAGGCCCACACCGGCTTGTCGCGCAGATCATCCTTGAAGCGCTCCATGAAGTCGTGCGCCTCGGGCATCCACTGGAGAATGTAGACGGCAGAGCCAACAACCACGGCGTCGTAGGGTTCAACCGTGGTCACGTCAGCAGGCGCGACACGATCGACGGTGAAACCCGCCGCTTCGAGACGCTTCGCGATGG
Source organism: Actinomyces sp. ICM39 (assembly GCF_000282935.1). Taxonomy (NCBI): domain Bacteria; kingdom Bacillati; phylum Actinomycetota; class Actinomycetes; order Actinomycetales; family Actinomycetaceae; genus Actinomyces; species Actinomyces sp. ICM39. The sequence continues at coordinate 63,858 of NZ_ALCB01000052.1, read as the reverse complement.
CGTCGGCGACCTCATCCGTCGCCCCGTGCTTTGATGATGCAGTAACAAGGATGTGCATGTATCCATCGTAAAGCGAAGACCGGTCGAATCGATGGGCACAACGCCCCAAATGAGTGGGGTGCCACACCGCCGATTCGACCGGCCTGTCACTTCGTGGACCTTATGCGCGCAACGACGCCCCCAGCACCTTGGCTGCCTTCGCGACGACCTGCTCGCGCACCTGCGAGGATTCCTTCGCAGTCAGCGTGTGGTCGGCCGCGCGCAGGCGCAGCGCAAAGGCGAGAGAACGGTAGCCCTCGGGCACCTGATCGCCCTCATAGATGTCGAAAAGCGTCACGGACTCGGCAAGCTGGCCGGCCCCCTGGCGCACGATCTGCTCGACGCGCGACGCGGGGATATCGGAGGGCACGACGAGAGCAATGTCTTCCTTGGCCAGCGGGAACGTCGAGACACCCTTGACCTGGATGGGCGCCTCGCTCATCTGAGAGATCAGCGCATCCATGTCGATCTCGAATGCGCACGAACGCGCCGGTAGGCCGAAGGCGCGGCAGGCCGCGGGCGACAGCTCGCCAGCAAGAGCAACATCCACGAGGTCACGACCAGCGCGCACGAAGACGCGCGCGACGCGGCCGGGGTGGAACGGTGCGACCGCAGCGGGATCCGTCGCCGGAGCGGGCATCGGAGCACCCTTGTGCGCGGGCACCTCGTCCATCCAAGCGCGGGTCACCTCAACGCGAACGCCGAGCCCCGAGGCCACACGACGCACATACTCGAGGGCGTCTGCCCAGTCGTAAGCGCGGGCGTTCGCCAGAACACCGGCCGGAACGGCCTGGCCGGTCAGGACACCGCCAATGTGCCAGGGCTGAGCAGGGATACCGGCCTCAAGCGCCGCGATCACCTCGTCGGAGGGACGTTCCTCGGCGCTGGGCAGATCCGCCGGCACAGTACCCGCGGGACGGGCAACCTTGGCGACCTCGAAGATCGCGACATCCGCGTTGGAGCGTGACACATTACGGCCGGCGACGTCGAGAAGGGTATCGAGCACCGTGGTGCGCAGCCAGGGGGCGTCATCCGCCATCGGGTTGCGCAGGCGCAGGGCCTCGCGACGCGGATCGTCGGCGGGAATACCCTGACGATCCCAGGTGTCGGACACGAACGGGTAGGACTCGACCTCGACCAATCCGCCATCGGCCAGCGTAGCGGCGGCCAGACGGCGCGCCTTCTGCGCGACAGTCAGACCGTGGCCAGCCGGAGCAGTCGGCATCACAACGGGGATATTGTCGTAGCCGTCGAGACGCGCGACTTCCTCGACCAGGTCTGCCGGGAGCGTGAGATCGGGACGCCACGAGGGAGCCGTCACCGTGAACGCGCCATTGTCAGGGCCTTCGACGACGCAACCGACCGTGCGCAGTAGCTCGGCGATGCGCTCGGGGCTGTGGGCCACGCCCGTCAGGCGCTCCACCTCACCGACGGGCAGCGAGATAACGACGGCCTTACCGCGCTGATCCACGTCCGTGACGCCCGCATCGACCGTGCCGCCACCGTACTCGACGAGGAGCTCAACAGCACGCTGGGCAGCCACCGCGGGAAGCTGCGGATCCGTGCCGCGCTCGAAGCGCTTCGCGGCCTCCGAGTGCAGCTTATGCCGGCGCGAGCTGCGGGCGACGGACACCGAATCGAAGTGTGCAGCCTCGAACAGCACATCGGTCGTCCCCTCGCCAACCTCGGAGTAGGCACCACCCATGACACCGGCGATACCGATGATGCGTGATCCCTCTCCCTCGGGAGAGTCGGTGATGAGCAGATCCTGCGGGTCGAGCTCGCGCTTTTCCTCGTCCAGGGTCACCAGCGTCTCGCCCGCGCGGGCACGGCGCACAACGATCGGGGCGGCCAGGTCGCCCAGGTCGTAGGCGTGCATCGGCTGACCGAGGTCAAGCATGACGTAGTTAGTAATGTCGACGGCCAAAGACAGCGAGCGCATGCCTGCGGCTTCGAGACGCTCGACCATCCAGCGCGGAGTCGCAGCGTTGGGGTTCGTGCCGCGCACGACGCGAGCAACGAAACGGTCCACACCGACGCGACCGCGGATCGGGGCGTCGTCGGAGAATACGACCGGGAAACCGTCGGCGTTCGCAGCAGGCGGCTCGGCTGCGATCACGCCGGGCAGGCCGGGATCGCGGAACGCGGCACCCGTCGAGTGCGAGTACTCGCGAGCAATGCCGCGCATCGAGAAGCAGTAGCCGCGGTCCGGGGTCACGTTGATCTCGAGGACCTCTTCGCCCAGCCCCAGCCAGGAGACAATGTCCGTACCGACGGCAGGAATCTCGCGGTCCGGGAAGTACTTCGGCAGCACGATGATGCCGTCATGGTCCTCCCCGAGTCCGAGTTCGCGCGCGGAGCAGATCATGCCGTCAGAGACGTGACCGTAGGTCTTGCGCGCGGCGATCTGGAAGTCGCCGGGCAGGATCGCGCCCGGCAGGGACACGACAACCAGGTCGTCGACGTCGAAGTTGTGGGCACCGCAGATGATGCCGCGGCTCGGCAGCTCCGAGGGCTCCTTGCCGGTGCCGGGAGCATCGTTGTGCTCGCCGACATCCACGCGGCAGTAGTTCACGATCTTGCCGTTCGAGGCGGTCTCCTCCACACGGGTGAGGACGCGACCCACCACGAGCGGGCCGGTGACACGCGCGGGGTGAATCTCTTCCTCTTCAAGGCCGACCTTCACGAGGGCGGCGGCAAGCGCCTCGGCATCCGTGCCCTCGGGAACGTCAACGTGGTCGGACAGCCAGCTCAGCGGAACCATAGGCATGTCAGTTACCCCTTCCATTCACTCCGAACTGCTGGGAGAAACGAACGTCTCCCTCAACGATGTCATGCATGTCGGCGATGCCGTGACGCAGCATCAGCGTGCGCTCGATGCCCATGCCGAACGCGAAGCCCGAGTAGACCTCGGGATCGATGCCGTTGGCGCGCAGCACGTTCGGGTTGACCATGCCGCAGCCACCCCACTCAATCCAGCCGGGGCCGCCCTTCTTCTGTGGGAACCACAGGTCCATCTCGGCGCTGGGCTCGGTGAACGGGAAGTACGAGGGACGCAGACGGGTCTTCGCCTCAGGACCGAACATGGCCTTGGCAAAGTGGTCGAGAACGCCCTTCAGGTGAGCCATCGTCAGGCCCTTATCGACGGCGAGGCCCTCCACCTGGTGGAACACCGGCGTGTGGGTCGCGTCGAGCGCATCGGAGCGGAAGACCTTGCCGGGGCACGCCACGTAGAGCGGCACGCCGCGCGACAGCATCGCATGCGACTGGACCGGAGAGGTGTGCGTGCGCATCACCAGGTGCGCACCGTCCTCGGTCTCGGCGCCGACACTACGGCCGTCGATGTAGAGCGTGTCCTGCATCTGGCGAGCGGGGTGATCGATGTCGAAGTTCAGCGAGTCGAAGTTGAACCACTCGTGCTCGATCTCCGGCCCCTCGGCGATATCCCAGCCCATCGCCACGAAGAAGTCGGCAACCTCTTCCATCAGGGTCTCGAGGGGGTGGCGAGCTCCCACCGCGCGACGCGCAGTCGGCAGCGTCACGTCCACGGACTCCTCGACCAGCATACGAGCCTCATGCTCAGCGGCGAGAACGGCCTTGCGCGCCTCGAGCGCGTCAGTCAAAGCCTTGCGCGCCTGTCCAAGGTTCTTACCGGCGAGACCGCGCTGCGCGGGTTCGAGTGAGCCGATCGTGCGATTCGCCGTGACAAGGGGTGCCTGATCACCGAGGATCGCAGCTCGGACGGCCTTGAGAGCGTCGAGTGAATCCGCGGCTTCGATATCGGCGAGGCCGGCCTCGCGAACGGCATTGACGGCTGCCTCGTCAAGAGGATCAAGGTCAGGGGCATTGCCAGCCATGTCCTGCTTCCTTCTTCTTTCCATCTGGGGTCATTACTGCGCGCATGACGCGCACCGCCCACTATCCTACCCGTTCGCCTATCCTCACAGCTCACCGGATCCACGGGCGCGCTACCCTGTAAGACGTGAATGCGCTCTCGCGCGCTCCAACAGCTCACCGAAGGAATCCCGTGTCTCACATCACGCAACCGGAGAACGCGGCCACGGCCTCGTCCCAGGCGCCCGCCCTCTTTTCTGCCAAGCGTGTGCGTATCCAGCACATCGCGCGCGCCAAGGCCGAGGGCATTCCCCTCACGATGCTCACCGCCTACGATGCGCTCACTGCGCCCATTCTCGAGGCAGCGGGCGTTGACATGCTGCTCGTTGGCGATTCGCTCGGCAACGTGATTCTCGGCCACTCTTCGACACTGCCCGTGACCCTGGAGGACATGGAGCGCGCCACCGCCGCCGTCGCTCGCTCGACCTCGCGCGCCATGATCGTCGCCGATCTGCCCTTCGGCACCTACGAGGACACGGTCGAGCACGCTTTTGCCTCCGCAACTCGCCTCATGAAGGCCGGGGCACACGCGGTGAAGCTTGAGGGCGGGCAGAGCCGCGCCCACATCATTGCGGGCCTCGTCTCGGCCGGCATCCCCGTGTGCGCACACCTGGGCTACACGCCCCAGTCGGAAAACACCTTGGGCGGGCCCCGCATGCAGGGCCGTGGAGCCGGCGCCGATGCGCTTCGCCAAGACGCCGAGGCCGTCGAGAAGGCCGGCGCCTTCGCCGTCGTCTTCGAGATGGTGCCCGCTTCTATCGCCACGGAACTCACTCAGACGCTCTCAATCGCAACGATCGGTATTGGCGCTGGTCCCAACACGGACGGCCAGGTTCTCGTCTGGTCCGACATGGCGGGCTACTCCGACTGGACGCCGTCGTTCGTGCGCACGTTCGGCCAGCTCGGAGCGGCCCTCCGCGAGGCTGCGTCCGACTACGTGGAGGCCGTGCGCGAGCGCTCCTTCCCCGGACCCGACAACTACAAGAACGACTGACGCCACCCGACCGCAGGAGGAACACCCCATGGAAGCATCCGCACTCGCTCGCCGCGCCCCGCTGGGCACTTTGAAGCCGGGACGCGTCTCACCGATGCGCGCGGTCCCCGAGCACATCGAGCGCCCCGAATACATGTTCCACGACGGCCCCGAGCGCGTCACCGCCTCGGAGATCAAGAGCCCCGAGACTATCGCGAAGATCCGCGAGGCCGGACGTATCGCGGCGGGCGCCATCGAGGCCGTCGGCGCGGCCATCGCACCCGGCGTCACCACCGAGGAACTCGACCGCATCGGCCACGAGTTCCTCATCGCGCACGACGCCTACCCCTCATGCCTGGGCTACATGGGCTTCCCCAAGTCCATCTGCACCTCCATCAATGAGGTCATCTGCCACGGCATTCCCGACAACCGTCCGCTCGAAGACGGCGACATCATCAACATCGACATCACCGCCTACAAGGACGGCGTGCACGGCGACACGTGCGCGATGTTCGAGGTTGGCACCGTCGACGAGGAGTCACACCTGCTCATCGAGCGCACGAAGAACGCGATGATGCGAGGCATCAAGGCCGTCGGGCCCGGCCGCGAGATCAACGTCATCGGTCGCGTCATCGAGGCCTACGCGAAGCGCTTCGACTACGGCGTGGTGCGCGACTACACCGGACACGGCGTCGGCGAGGCCTTCCACTCCGGCCTGATCATCCCCCACTACGACGCAGCCCCGGCCTACGACACGGTCATGGAGCCCGGCATGGTCTTCACGATCGAGCCGATGCTCACCCTCGGCACGATCGAGTGGGAGCAGTGGGACGACGACTGGACGATCGTCACCGCCGATCGTTCGCGCACGGCCCAGTTCGAGCACACGATCGTCGTCACCGAGGATGGGGCTGAAATTCTCACCCTTCCGTGACGCTGATTCTTCGAGGCCCGCCTTCGACTCTCACAGTCTGAGGCGGGTTTCGCTATTAGTCGTGACATCCCATACAATTCGGGTACGGCGGGCTTCAGGGGCCCGCCGACAACAGGATTTCATTACCCGAGGAGGGGTCATGGCTCAGGTCGCATGCGGCATCGATATCGGCGGATCGGGCGTCAAGGGCGCGCTCGTTGATCTGGAAACCGGCGAGTACATCGGCGATCAGGTTCGAATTCCCACCCCCACCCCCGCGACGCCCGACGCTGTCGCAGCGGTGTGCCGCGAGGTCATCGATCAGCTCGGCGTCACAATCGGCGTTCCGATCGGCGTCACCTTCCCCGCCCCCGTCTTTGACGGCGTCATCCCCTACATGGCGAATCTCGACCAGTCGTGGGTCAACGTCAATGTCGACGAGCTGATGGAGCGCTACCTGGGACGCGCTGTCGTCGCACTAAACGACGCGGACGCGGCGGGTATCGCCGAGGTCGCATTCGGCGCAGCCAAGGGCCGCGACGGCGTCATCGTGTTCACCACCCAGGGCACCGGAATCGGCTCGGCGATTATCGTCAACGGCACTCTCCTCACCAACACCGAGCTCGGCCACCTCGAGATCGACGGCACCGATGCGGAGAAGAACGCCTCCTCGGGCCAGAAGACCCTCCAGGGCCTGAACTGGGAGCAGTGGGCGCAGCGCCTCCAGCGCTACTACAGCCACGTCGAGTTCCTGCTCAACCCCGACCTCTTCGTGGTCGGTGGCGGCGTGTCTGAGAACCACGAGAAGTTCATGCCGCTCCTGGATCTGAAGACCCCGATGATCCCCGCGAAGCTTCTCAACACCGCCGGCATCGTCGGTGCCGCCTACTACGCGGCGCAGCACAGCGCCTGATCGCGGACGCACCGAGCACGCAGAAGGACCCCGACGCGAGTCGGGGTCCTTCTGGCATCTGTCGGCCTATACGCCGGGTTCTGTCACGCACGCCGTTACCGGTCGTGCGGTGGCGACCATCTATCTAGGACCGTCGTTACCGACGGCCTCCAGCAACCTACCCGCAGGCATTGGACGGGCCGCCCTGCCTGCTGCTCGGTCTTGCTCCGGGTGGGGTTTACCTAGCCGACGCAGTCACCTGCGCCGCTGGTGAGCTCTTACCTCGCCTTTTCACCCTTACCGCCGCATACGCGCCGGTGGTTTGTTTTCTGTGGCACTGTCCCGCGGGTTACCCCGGGTGGCTGTTAGCCATCACCCTGCCCTGTGGAGCCCGGACGTTCCTCGAGCGTTTCCGCGCGCGGCCGCCCAGCCGGCAGATCCGCATCGATCATAGCGCGCATGGCCGCGCCCCCGCGATAGGGTGGTCACCATGCTGATCTGGTTGCCCCCGTCGGAGGGAAAGAACGCGCCCGCACAGGGTCCGTCTTTGGACGTCAACGCACTATCCCGCGCTAGCCTCGCGACAAGCCGTCGCACCGTCTGCAACGCGCTCGCGGCTCTCGGAGACGGCCCCGAAGCAGCAGCCGTCCTGAAGGTCGGCGCACGGATCGACCTGTCCGTCAACACCGCGCTCGATTCCGCCCCCTGTGCCCCGGCCTCGTCCCTGTTTACCGGAGTGCTGTACGAGGCGATTGAGGAGTGCGCACCGAACGCCTGGACAAGCGCAGGTGCGGCGAACGTATCGATCTTCTCCGGGCTCTTTGGCGTCCTCTCCCCCAGCGACGTCATTCCGGACCACCGCCTTGCAATGGGCGTGTCCCTGCCCGACCTCGGCGTCCTGTCGACCTGGTGGGCGCCGCGACTCGACGAGACTCTGTCCGCTGAGGCATCGGAGCGCATCATTATCGATGGACGATCCGGACCCTATCGCGCCGCGTGCAAAGCACCGTGGGCGCGCGTCTGGGAGCTGCGCGTCGAGCGCGAGGCGGACGGCAAGCGCTCGGTCATCTCCCATGATGCGAAGCGTTGGCGCGGCGCCATCACCGGCCTCCTGCTCGCCTGTGACGGCTACAGGGCAGAGGAAACGGCGGCGGCGGAAAAGGCCCTGGAGGAGGCCGCGTACTCGCTGTCACTGGGTGACGCGAAGGGACACGAACACCGCGTGACTGGCGTGGAATATGGCCCTGAAAAGCAGACGAAAAAGGGCGGATCAACACGCACAGTAACGTTGGTTACGCACTGATAGGTAGGCTATCCTTTTTCCGGAACCTGCAGGGTGCAGGACCGGCCGACACATCGGCCATCAAGCGGAAACCATAGGCATGATCAACGAGGACTACCTGGCCAATATTCGGCCCACCCACCGTCAGCTCCAGTGGCAGAAAATGGAGATGTACGCGTTCATCCACTTCGGTATGAACACGATGACGGACCGCGAGTGGGGCGAGGGCCACGAGGATCCCGCCCTGTTCAATCCGGGCAACGTCGATGTCGATCAGTGGATGCGCGCCCTCGTCAGCGCCGGCATGACCGGCGTGATCCTGACCTGCAAGCACCACGACGGGTTCTGCCTGTGGCCGTCGGCCTACACGAAGCACTCCGTGGAATCGTCGCCGTGGAAGGACGGGCGCGGTGACCTCGTGCGCGAGGTGTCCGACGCCGCTGCACGTCACGGCCTCAAGTTCGGCGCGTACCTGTCCCCCTGGGACATGACCGAACCCACGTACGGCCAGGGCGAGGCCTACAACGACTTCTACATCAACCAGCTCATCGAGCTGCTCACCCACTACGGCCCGGTCTTCTCCGTGTGGCTGGACGGCGCGTGCGGCGAGGGTCCCAACGGCAAGGTGCAGGTCTACGACTGGCAGCGTATCTACGACACGGTCCGCGCGCTGGCCCCCGAGGCCGTCATCTCGGTGTGCGGCCCGGATGTGCGCTGGTGCGGCAACGAGGCCGGTTCCGTTCGAACGAACGAGTGGTCTGTCGTTCCGGCATCCCTGCGCGAGGCCGAGCGCACCGCCGAGAAGTCACAGAAGGCCGACGACGGCGAGTTCTCTCGTCAGGTGGCTTCCGGGGACGAGGATCTGGGCTCGCGCGAGGCGTTGGCCGACTATTCCGGTCCCCTCGCCTGGTACCCGGCCGAGGTCAATACCTCAACGCGCAAGGGCTGGTTCCACCACGACGTCGAGGACTCGCAGGTGCGCAGCGTCGAGGAGCTGTTCTCGATCTGGAAGGGCTCGGTCGGCGGGAATGCCACCTTCCTCCTGAATGTTCCGCCGAACCGCGACGGCCTGATCGCAGACGCCGACGTCGAGGTCTTGGCCCACCTGGGCGAGAAGATCGCTGACTTCCGCTCGCGCCGCATCCAGGCGTCCCGCGAGGACGACGGCGACGTCGTGACCCTGCGCTTTGATGAGCCTCACGCGCTTGGCGCGATCGTCCTCGAGGAGGACATCTCCCAGGGGCAGCGCATCGACGAGGCCGTGGTAACCGCGTGCGTCGACGGCGACGTTGAGCGGGAGATTGCTCGTGTCCAGTGCGTCGGCTACCGCCGCATCGTCACCCTGGAAAAGCCCGTGACCGCCACCCAGGTGCGGGTGACGGTCACGAAGAGCAGGCAGGGCTTCTATCTGGCGGACGCCTACGCGGTTCGCGCCTGAGCCTCAGCGCGGCGTGTTCGCCGCCGTACGCACGACGATCTGTGCCGTGTCCTCGGTCAGGTACAGCTCGTCGGCGGGCGTCAGGCGAATACGCTCGAGTTCCATCGGGCTCAGGTCGGCGGCGACACCGATGCCGTAGCCATCGCGGACCTCAATGACGGCGAGAGCGCCGTTGCGGCGGCGCGCGTCCTCGTACTCCTCGAGAAGGTCCGCGGGCAGACGATCGGCGAGTTCACGACGTTTTGCGATGACGCGACGCAGTTCCTCATCGGAATCGGCGACGTCGGCCTCGAACTGGGCCTTGAGCGCCTCGATGTCTGCGGCGATAGCCTGAGCCTCGGCCTTCATCTTGTCCTGGGCCGCACGGGCGGCCTCGACGCGTTCCTCGGCCTCCACCTGATCGTCCTCGAGCTTGGCGAGGCGGCGGTCCATCTGGGCGATCTCGTGTTCCATGGCCGAAATGTCCCGCAGCGGCACCTGGTTGTTGTCGATGCGGCTCTGCTGGCGCTTGCGGCGCTCAGAGACCTTTGCGATCTCATCTTCGATGCGGGTCACCTCACGCATCGTGTCCGCGATGACGGCGCTCTGGCTGATCGCGGCGCGCTGGAGGTCAGCAACGCGTCCGGCGAACTCGCGAACCGTCGCGTGCGCGGGGTGAGAATCGCGCTTGTGGCGCAGCGCCGACTCCTTCTGGTCGAGCTTCTGGAGCTCGAGAAGCTCGAGCTGGTCGGTGTGCGATGCTTTCACGCTAGTTCTCCCTGGGTGACTCGGTGGCTGGTCCATGGCTCGGTGACAATCGTAGAGACTTCCACGCGAAGTTCCACATCGGCGGCGCGGGCGGCCTCGCGAATCTTTCGTGCGAGGACGGGGAGCCACGGGGACTCCGTCGCCCAGTGGGATCCGCACAGGAGCGCGGGGGCACCACCCTCGAGGTGCTCGGAGGCGGGGTGATGGCGCAGGTCCGCCGTGAGATACACGTCAACTCCGGCGGCGCGCGCCGCTTCGAGCGCGCTATCCCCAGCGCCGCCCAGAACGGCTACGCGCTGCACCGGGGCAGTCTCGTCGCCACCGACGAAGAGACCGGAGGGGCCCGCAGGCAGCACGGATGCGACGTGGTCAGCGAAGGCGCCGAGCGTGGTTTCGTTGACGGTGCCGACGCGTCCCAGGCCGATCTCGTGTCCCTCGGCGTCGGTGCCACACGGCTCCAGCGGCACGGTATCGCGCAGACCGATCAGATCGGCGAGCGCCGTCGCAACGCCGTCGCAGGCCACATCGGCGTTGGTGTGCGCATTGAACAGGGCGATACCGGAGCGGATCAGAGTCGTGACGACGCCGCCCTTCGGGTCGGTCACAGGCAGGAAGGACGCGCCGCGCAGCAGAAGGGGGTGATGCGTGATCACCATGTCGTAGGCGGCGCCGTCTCCTTCGGGACCAGCGACGGCCTGGGCGGCGATGGCCGCCGTGGGATCAAGGGCGAGGAGGATCGAACGCACGGGCGCGGCAGGGTCGCCGACAATAAGACCAACCCGATCCCAGGGCTGCGCCGTAGCCGCCGGGTACCACGACTCCATGAGTGCCATGACGTCGCCAACAGTCCAATGAGTTCCGGGCGTATCGACCATGGTGGTGGGGTCATTGGGATGAGACGAAGACTGCATGCGTCAAGCATACCGGACCCCCATCTAGCAAGGGACCCTGCCCGCGACTATGATCACAACGTGCAGATTTTGAGCTTACTCGACCAGGGGTTGGTCGATTACACGCAGGTTGACGCGCTTCAGCGCTCCCTGCACGAGGAGGTCCTCGCCGGCGGCGAGGACACACTCATCGTTTCTCAATTTACGCCCACGTGGACGGCGGGCCGCCATACGAAGCCCGAGGACATTCCTTCCACGACGATTCCGGTAATTCGCACCGACCGCGCTGGTTCCGCGACGTGGCACGGCCCCGGTCAGGTCGTCGTCTACCCCATCGTTCGCCTGCGCGAGCCCGTCGACCTCGTGCAGTGGATCCGCGCTGTCGAGGCCTCGGTGATCGACACCGTGCGGGACGTCTGGGACCTGCCCGTCCACCGCGTCGAGGGCCGCGCGGGCGTGTGGCTCACCGAAAAGGGGCGCCGCGACCGCAAGATCTGCGCGATCGGCCTGAAGGTAGCGCGCGGAGCGACCCTGCACGGCATCGCCCTGAACGTCGATATCGACCCGGCCCACGCTTTCGAGGGCATTATCCCCTGCGGCCTCACGGACGCCGACGTGACCTCCCTGTCGTGGGAAGGCATCCACACAACTGTCTCCGACGCTGCATCCGAACTTCTCCCGCGCATGGTGGAGCACATCTCCCCGTGCCTTGCGACCACTCCCACTTCCGTTTCCTACACGACGAGGTCAACGCTATGAGTACCCTGCCCGATCCCGAAGGACGCAAGCTCCTGCGCATCGAGGTGCGTAACTCGCAAACTCCGATCGAGAAGAAGCCCGAGTGGATTCGCACGACCGCCAAGGCTGGCGAGAACTACCAGGACATGCGCTCGCTCTCCCACGCGAAGGGCCTGCACACGGTGTGCGCCGAGGCCGGCTGCCCCAACATCTACGAGTGCTGGCAGGACCGCGAGGCGACCTTCCTGCTCGGCGGTGCGCTGTGTACGCGCCGCTGCGACTTCTGCGATATCGCGACGGGCCGTCCCACGGAGTACGACAAGGATGAGCCGCGTCGTATCGCTGAGTCTGTGCGCGACCTCGACCTGCGCTACGTGACGATCACGGGCGTGACCCGAGACGATCTGCCCGACGGCGCCGCGTGGCTCTACGCCGAAACCTGCCGCCTCATCCACGAGCTCAACCCGGGCACGGGCGTGGAGCTCCTCGTGGATGACTTCCGCGGTCAGGCCGAGTCGATCGACATGGTCATCGAGGCAGGCCCGCAGGTCTTCGCGCACAACCTCGAAACGGTGCCGCGCATCTTCAAGAAGATCCGCCCCGCCTTCAACTACGACCGCTCGCTCGCAATGATCAAGCGCGCCCACGACGGCGGCATGGTCACCAAGTCAAACCTGATTCTGGGCATGGGCGAGACGCGCGAGGAAATCAGCGCCGCCATGCGCGACCTGCACGCGTCGGGCTGTGACCTGCTGACCCTCACGCAGTACCTGCGTCCCTCTCCCCTGCACCACCCGATCGACCGCTGGGTCCACCCCGAGGAGTTCGTCGAGCTGGCAGCCGAGGCCGAGGAGCTGGGCTTCGCCGGCGTCATGGCAGGCCCCCTCGTGCGTTCCTCGTACCGCGCGGGCCTGCTGTGGGCCAAGGGCATGCGCGCCCGCGGCTTCGAGATCCCCGAGCAGCTGCGCCACATCGAAAACTCCGGGTCGACGCTGCAGGAGGCCGGCTCCGTCCTGGCGCGCCTGAAGGAGCGCTCGGAGCGTCACGCAGCACTGGCTGCGAAGGCCGCCACGGCCTCGTGATCCCCGACTATTCGCCCGCACGAGCGCTCCTCGCGGCGGCGCGTCGCCATCCGAAGCGGCTGTCCCTGGTGGATGCGGCGACCGGCGAGGAGTGGACCGTACGCGAGGCGGCACACACCGTCGCTCGCCTCGCCGCTGCTTTTGACGCTGCTGGTATCGGCGAGGGAACGCGCCTCGCCGTCATCGGGGCGAACTCTCCGTGGCACTACGTCGTCCACGTGGCGGCCTCGTGGCTGCACGCGGTCACGGTTCCCCTGTCTCCGCGTATGCCCTCAGCTACGCTTGCCTCGATGTGCGAGCAGGTCGGCGTCTCGTGGGTGTTTCTCGACGAGGCATCTTCCGCCCACGCTCCTACCCTGTCCGGCGCGGGAGCACAGGTCGCGTCGTTGACGGATCTGGCCGCCTGGGCGGATCGTGCCGCGCCCATCGGGCACTCCCCCGCGCGCTGCGGGACCGAGCTCGCCGCCATCTTGTTTACGTCCGGATCCACGGGCACCCCGCGTCCCGTCGAGCTCACGCACGAGGTCATGTGGTGGGGATCGACGAATTTCCGCGAGGGCTTCGACTACGCGCCGACGTCGTCGGTCGTGGGCGTGTGCGCGCCCGCGAGCCACATCGGCGGCTTCAACGGCACGTCGATGGACGTGTGGACGCACGGCGGCACCCTGGTCACGCTCGGTTTCCCGGGCTCCTTCGACGCGCGCGCCGTCATCGACGCGGTCGAGCGCTACGGGATCACGATGATGTTCGCCGTGCCCGCGATCGTGCGCGCAATACTCGACGAACACGAGCGCGGCGGCGGGGACCTGTCGTCATGGGTGCGCCCCCTCATCGGCGGCGACGCGATGATGGCGGACCTCGCGGAGGCGATGAACGCGGTCGGCCTGTCGCCCATCCACGTGTGGGGCATGACCGAGACCTCCGGGGCGGGAACGGTCGCCACACCCGATTCTTTAGCTCCAGCCGGATCGCTGGGAGTTCCCTTCCCCTACGTGGACCTGCGCGTCATGGCCACCGACAAGCGCGAAGCCGACACAGACGAGATGGGCGAGATCTGGGTCCGCGGGCCCGGCGTCGTCAGCGGCAAGAAGTGGCTGCGTACAGGCGACCTGGCAACGAAAGACAAGGACGGCTGGCTGCACATGGTGGGACGCGCCCACCGCATGATCAACACAGCCGGAGAGCTCGTCGCTCCCCCGACGGTCGAACGCGCCCTGCGGTCCCTCGAGGAGGTATCTGATGCGCTCGTCGTGGGCCTGCCGGACGAGCGCTGGGGGCAGATCGTCGCCGCGCTGATCGTCGCCTCCCCGCAGGGCCGCGCCCAGGCCTCGTCGTTAAGCGCCGACGCATTGTCCGAGGCCCTGCGCGATTCCCTGGCACCGTGGGAGAAGGTGCGTCGCGTCCGGGTCGTCGAAGCGCTCCCGACCACGACGACGGGCAAGCCCGATCCGGTCGCGGCAGCACGCCTCTTCGACGCGTGAGGACACTGAGCCCAGGTGCGCCAGACCTCACAAAGTACGAACACCATATTTAGGTAAGATTAGCCTTGCTTAATTGAAGGAGAGTCTTATGTCCCGCCACCGCATTGTCATCATCGGTTCCGGCTTCGCAGGCCTGACGGCAGCTCGTCGACTGAAAAACGCCGACGCCGACATCACCATCCTGGCCCGCACATCGCACCACCTCTTCCAGCCCCTGCTGTACCAGGTGGCCACGGGCATCCTCTCCGAGGGCGACATCGCCCCCACCACGCGCGAAATCCTGCGCGGCCAGAAGAACGTCACCGTGCTGCAGGCCCTCGTCGAAGAAATCGACGTCGAGGCACGCGTCGTCAAGTGGCGCAACCACAACAAGCACGAGCAGACCGAATACGACACGCTCGTCGTCGCGGCAGGCGCGGGCCAGTCCTACTTCGGCAATGACCACTTCGCAGTATTCGCCCCCGGCATGAAGACCATCGACGACGCCCTCGAGCTGCGCGCGCGCATTTTCGGCGCCTTCGAGCTGGCCGAGATCGAGACCGACCCGACTGCGGTCGAGAAGCTCCTGACCTTCGTCGTCGTGGGCGCCGGCCCGACCGGCGTTGAGATGGCCGGACAGATCCGCGAGCTCGCCTCTCACACACTCAAGGGCGAGTTCCGCAACATCGACCCGACCAAGGCGCGCGTCATTCTGGTGGACGGCGCGGAGCATCCTCTCCCCCCGTTCGGCGAGGAGCTCGGCCGCAAGACCGAAGAGGCCTTGGCCAAGCTCGGCGTCGAGATGAAGATGAACGCCTTCGTCACCGGCGTGGACTCCGAGGGCGTCACCCTCAAGTACAAGTCCGGCGAGGAAGAGCGGATCGATTCCGTGTGCAAGGTGTGGGCCGCCGGCGTCGCGGCGAGCCCACTGGGCCGCGCTCTGGGTGAGGCCACAGGCGCCGAGGTGGACCGCGCGGGACGCGTCACCGTCAACAAGGACCTCACCCTGCCCGGCCACCCCGAAATCTTCGTGCTCGGCGACATGATGGCTTTCCCGGGCGTCCCCGGAGTCGCGCAGGGCGCGATCCAGTCCGCGCGCTTCGCCGCCGACACAATCGCCGCTCGCCTGGCGGGCCGCGCGCCCAAGGCCACCGAGTTCGTCTACAACGACAAGGGATCGATGGCGACCATCTCTCGCTTCCAGGCCGTCGTGAAGATGGGCAACACGAAGCTGACCGGCTTCGTCGCGTGGGTTGCGTGGTGCTTCCTGCACCTGCTGTACATCGTCGGCTTCAAGTCGCAGGTGGGCACGCTGGTCAGCTGGTTCTTCAGCTTCCTGTCGGGCGCACGCCCCCAGCGCACGACCACCAACCAGCAGCTGGTGGGCCGCCTCGCCCTGGAGCAGCTCGGCGCGGGCGCATCCGGCAAGCTCGTCGTCGGCGAAGATGTCGCCGAGGAGCAGGCTCAAGAGGACTGACGCGCGTCGCGCACACTCCTCGAAGCAAACACTGAGGGGCCGGAAGCTATCGCTTCCGGCCCCTGGCGTTTGTGGGCCCTACCGGGCTCGAACCGATGACCTTCTGGGTGTAAACCAGACGCTCTAGCCAACTGAGCTAAAGGCCCCACGCACGCGCCAATCTACCAGAAGCGACGCGTACGGTCACATCCGAGGCTGAGCGTCACAGCACAGAACAGCGCTACCGCGCCCAGGCCTCGTGGATGAAATCAGCGGCGCGAACGCGGACGCGCGGTCAGGCGCACACCCGCCCAGTTGTCCCCCAGCGCCGTCGAGGTCGTCGCGTGCAGGCCCGCGATCTCCGCAGCCTCCTCCACGTCGCCAACCCGCACAGAATTCGGCCGACCCGGCTTGGGGATCAGCACCCAAATCAGGCCGCCGTCATCCAGGTTCGACATCGCGTCCACGAGCACGTCCGCGAGGTCCTCTTCCTCGGCGTCGTCCGCGCGCCACCAGACGATCGCGCCGTCCACGACGTCCGCGTAATCGACGTCAACGAGCGGATGCCCCGTCTCCCCTTCAATCGCTTCGCGCACGGCCTGATCGACGTCATCATCGACGTAGAACTCCTGCACGATCGCATCGGACGCAAAACCCAGGCTCACTGCCATCACGCAGCACCGCCCATCAACGAGCTGGCGCTCAGTGTCATATCAACGTTCACGCCTTCATCCTAGGGCATTGGAGCTACTGGAACGCAAGGGATGGACCACGATAAAAGACCCCTACGTGCACTCCCCCGTCTGAACAGGGGAATTACCCGACGGTACCCGCCCACAGTCCGGTGATACGCACCTCATAGTGAATCGACAAGGCAAACACTCGCAAAGGTCTGCCATTAGTGGGACAATGGTCCCGATATGTGCGGTGTCGCCAGAGGACACCGCTCACGCACGCTGCGCAAGCAGCACCGAGTCAAGCGAGAAGGTACACCGTGAGCCAACTCCACGAGTCCCACCCAGTCGTCGTCAACGGCCTGATTCCTCAGGTTCCCGACAACGATCCCCAGGAGACCGCCGAATGGGTTGAGTCCCTGTCCGGGCTCATCAACGAAAAGGGCGGCCCCCGCGCACGCTACATCCTGCTGCACATGCTGGACGAAGCACGCCGCAACGGCGTTCAGCTCCCCCAGGAATACACGACCCCCTACGTCAACACCATCCCCGTTGACCAGGAGCCGTACTTCCCCGGCGACGAAGCCATGGAGCGCGAATACCGCCGCTGGATTCGCTGGAACGCCGCCGTCCAGGTGACGCGCGCCCAGCGCCCCGGCGTCAAGGTCGGCGGACACATCTCGTCCTACGCCTCGGTTGCCACCCTCTACGAGGTCGGCCTCAACCACTTCTTCCGCGGCAAGGACCACCCCGGCGGCGGCGACCACGTGTTCTTCCAGGGACACGCCTCCCCCGGCCCCTACGCCCGCGCATTCCTCGAAGGCCGTCTCTCCGAAGAGCAGATGGACGGCTTCCGCCAGCAGGTCTCCACGGAGCACGGCCTGCCCTCGTACCCGCACCCGCGCCAGCTCGAGCACTTCTGGGAGTTCCCCACGGTCTCGCTCGGCCTGGGTCCCGCCGAGGCCATCTACCAGGCCTGGTTCGACCGCTACCTGCACATGAACGGCATCAAGGACACGTCGCAGCAGCACACGTGGGCCTTCATCGGCGACGGTGAGATGGACGAGCCTGAGTCCCGCGGCATGCTCCAGCTCGCCGCCCAGCAGCGCCTGGACAACCTGACCTTCGTCATCAACTGCAACCTGCAGCGTCTCGACGGCCCGGTGCGCGGCAACGGCAAGATCATCCAGGAGCTCGAGGCGTTCTTCAAGGGCGCCGGCTGGAACGTCATCAAGGTCATCTGGGGCCGCGGCTGGGACCAGCTGCTGGCCGCCGACAAGGACGACGCCCTCGTCCACGTCATGAACGAGACCCTGGACGGCGACTACCAGACCTTCCGCGCGAACGACGGCGCCTACGTGCGTGAGCACTTCTTCGGCCGCGACCCGCGCACCAAGGAAATGGTCAAGAACTGGACCGACGAGCAGCTTTGGGAGCTCAAGCGCGGCGGCCACGACTACCGCAAGGTCTACGCCGCCTACAAGGCCGCCATGGACCACACCGGCCAGCCCACGGTCGTTCTCGCGCACACGATTAAGGGCTACGCGCTGGGCACGCACTTCGCGGGCCGTAACTCGACGCACCAGATGAAGAAGCTGACGCTCGAGGACGCCAAGCAGCTGCGCGATCGCCTGCAGATCCCGATCACTGACGAGGAACTCGAGCGCGATCCCTACATGCCCCCGTACTACATGCCGCCGGCCGATCACCCGGCCCTGCAGTACATGAAGGAGCGCCGCGAAATCCTCGGCGGTTGGGTGCCCGAGCGCCGCGCCGACCGTCAGCCGAAGCTCCCCGCCCTGCCCACGCGTCCCTTCGAGGCGCTGTCCAAGGGTTCCGGCAAGCTTGAGGTCGCCACGACCATGGCTCTCGTGCGTCTCATCAAGGACCTGCTCAAGGACAAGGAGGTCGGCAAGTACTTCGTGCCGATCATCCCCGACGAGGCCCGTACCTTCGGCCTGGACGCGATCTTCCCCTCGGCGAAGATCTTCAACACGACCGGCCAGTCCTACACGCCCGTCGACGCGGACATGATGCTGTCCTACCGTGAGTCCGAGCAGGGCCGTATCCTGCACACGGGCATCACCGAGGCCGGCTCCTCCGCCGCGTTCCAGGTCGTCGGCACGGCGTACGCCACGCACGACCTGCCGATGGTGCCGATCTACATCTTCTACTCGATGTTCGGCTTCCAGCGCACCGGCGACCAGTTCTGGGCCGCGGGCGACCAGCTGACCAAGGGCTTCGTTATCGGCGCGACCGCCGGCCGCACGACGCTCGCGGGTGAGGGCCTGCAGCACATGGACGGCCACTCGCACGTCCTGGCTGCCACCAACCACGCGTTCGTGTCCTACGACCCGGCCTACGCGTACGAAATCCGCCACATCATGGCGGACGGCCTGGAGCGCATGTACGGCGACGCGGGCGACCGCGATCCGAACGTCATGTACTACATCACCGTGTACAACGAGCCGATCCACCAGCCGGCCGAGCCCGAGAACGTGGACGTCGAGGGCATCATCAAGGGCATCTACAACCTCGATGAGCACCAGAACTTCGGCGGCCCCAAGGCTCAGCTGCTCGCCTCCGGCGTCGGCGTGCCGTGGGCGCGCGAGGCCCGCGAGCTGCTCGCCCGCGACTGGGGCGTGGACGCCGCCGTGTGGTCCGTGACCTCGTGGAACGAGCTGCGTCGCGACGGCCTGGATGCCGAGGAGCACAACTTCCTGCACCCATCCGAGCCCCGCCGCACGCCCTACGTGTCGACGAAGCTCGCGGGTCGCGAGGGTCCGTTCGTGGCCTCCTCCGACTTCGACCGCATGCTGCCCGACCAGATCCGTCAGTGGGTCCCCGGCGACTACCACGTGCTCGGAGCGGATGGCTTCGGCTTCTCCGACACCCGTCGTGCGGCGCGTCGCTGGTACCACATCGACGCCGAGTCGATGGTCGTGCGCACGCTGGCTGCCCTGGCTGACAAGGGTCAGATCGACCCGTCCGTCGTCCAGCAGGCGATCGAGAAGTACGACCTGTTCAACTACTCGATCCAGGGCAACGACCACGCTGGCGAGGAGTGATCGTCGCTAGGCCCGCGCTCCTCCATCGCGGCGCCCAGCGGTCATGAGAACGAGGCCGGGGATCCCCACGCGGGCACCCCGGCCTCGTCGTTTGGGCCAAGCAATGGGATCAGCACTGCCTGCCCGCCGTATCCGGCAGACAATAGACCCATGCACGTTCCCTACGAAACCGAGAAGTTCTACTACGGCTTCCCCGTCTACATCCTCGCCTACCCGGATGAGGCCGTCGGCGTCGGCATCACGACGGGATCGTCCTCCTACTCGCTGGGCCAGATGGTCATGATCGGCTGCGACTCCACCACGCATGCCGCCCACTCGATCAAGCGCTCCGGCGTCTGTTCCCTCAATCTGTTCGGCGCCGAGGCCATGGGACTCTTTGAATACGCGGGAACAGTCTCGGGCGGCGACAAGCTCCGCGACGCGCACGTGCCGTCAAGCGATCACGATGGCATCCCCGTACTCGACGGCTCCCAGATGAGCCTGCTGTGCCGTGTCCTGGAGGCCACGGACGACGGCACTTACACACACTTCCGCTGCGAGATCACTCAGCGTCTGGTCGACTCCGCGCTCATCGATGACCGCGGTCACTTCCGCTACGAGGACCTGCGCACCGTGGAGTACGTGGGCGACGCTCGCAGGCGCATCTACCGATATTTCTCGGACAGGGTGGAGCGTTTTGGCACTTTCGTGCGCTCCTTCAAGGAGTCTCTACTCCCCTAGCGGAGCCAGCCCACAACGAAGGCCGGGGCCCCACGCGGGGTCCCCGGCCTCGTCGTTAGCGAGCTTCAGGCGCTCAGTCTTCCTCGGTGCCCGCGTACTTCGGGTTCGCGAGGTTCTCGGGCGAGAGGATGCGCTCGACCTCTTCCTCCGACAGGAGCTCCATGTCGTGGATGACCTCGCGGACCGTCTTACCCTCGGCCGCGGCGCGCTTACCCACGACGTCGCCCAGGTGGTGGCCGATCACGTCGTTGAAGTACGTGACGATGCCGATCGAGTTCTCCACGTAGCCGCGGCACACCTCTTCGTTGGCGGTGATGCCGGTGATGCAGCGCTCGCGCAGCGTATCGCAGGCATTCACGAGGAGGTTGATGGACTCGATGAGCGCCTGCGCGATCACGGGCTCCATGACGTTGAGCTGAAGCTGGCCCGCCTCGGCCGCCATGGTGACGGTCTGGTCGTTGCCGATGACCTTGAAGCACACCTGGTTGACGACCTCGGGGATGACAGGGTTGACCTTGGCCGGCATGATCGACGAACCCGCGGCCATCTTCGGCAGGTTGATCTCATTGAGGCCGGCGCGGGGACCGGAAGCGAGCAGGCGCAGGTCGTTGCAGACCTTGGACAGCTTGACGGCGCTGCGCTTGATCGTGGCGTGCATGGACACGTACGCACCGGTATCCGACGTCGCTTCGAGAAGGTTCGGCGAGCCGACGACGCGCGCACCCGTGATGCGGCGCAGGTGGCGCACGACGACCTGCTGGTAGCCGTCCGGGGTGTTCAGGCCGGTGCCGATCGCGGTCGCACCGAGGTTCGTCTCCAGGAGCAGCTCGGCGTTGTTGACGAGGCGCTCATCCTCCTCGCGCAGCGTGTGCGCGAAGGCGGAGAACTCGCTGCCCAGCGACATCGGAACGGCATCCTGGAGCTGCGTGCGGCCCATCGTCAGAATGTGGCGGAACTCGGCGCCCTTCTCATCGAAAGAGTCGGCGAGCTCGTCGATGGCCTTGCGCAGCCGGTTCACCTTGCGCCACAGGGCGATGCGGAACGCCGTCGGGTAGGCGTCGTTCGTCGACTGGGAGCGGTTGACGTGATCGTTGGGGTTGATGATGTCGTAGCGGCCCTTCTCCTCCCCCAGGATCTCGAGCGCCAGGTTCGCGATGACCTCGTTCGCATTCATGTTGACGGAGGTGCCGGCACCACCCTGGAACTGGTCGACGGGGAACTGGTCCATGCAACGGCCGTTTTCGATGATCTCGTCGCAGGCTGCGATGATCGCCTCGGCCTTGGCCGGCTTCATGGCCTTCAGCTGCATGTTCGCCATGGCGCACGCCTTCTTCACCTGCGCGAACGCGCGGATGAGTTCGGGTGCTTCATTGATCGTGTGACCCGAGATCTGATAGTTCTCGATTGCTCGCAGCGTATGAATGCCCCAGTACGCGTCCTCGGGTACTTCGCGGGTGCCGAGCAGATCTTCTTCGGTGCGGGTCAACGTTGTTCCTTCCGTCTGTTCGCCCGCCGGTTCATTCCGGCAGGTGCGCCTCCATGGTAGGCCCTGTAGGCCCGAAATTCCGGCACTTTACGAACATTGGAAGCGTCGTTGAAGCTCCGCTGGCACGGCCTTTCGCTAGTGATTGGACGCGGCGTCAGAAACGGCGTCAAGCAGGTCCGCGAGCGTCACCCATTCCTCGACCTGAGCGTCATTCAGCGTCACCTTCGCCTCGCGTTCCACGCGCGCGACGACGGCGTAGAGGGACACGTCGTCCATATCCAGATCGCCGCGCAGCGTGAGCTCTCCGCGCGCGTCTGCGGGATCGAGGTCCGCCTCGTCGAGCACGGCCTCCATCGCGGCCTCCCGGGCGCGGTCCTGGGCGGTCTCAGCGGCGCTTTCGGACGAGGCAGGGGCCGCGTCGGGCGCCTCGTCGGACGCATCGGAGTCGACCAGCTGCGCTAAGCCTGCACGCAGCTGGTCACCGAGCAGGTCGGCGATGGAGCCCATCAGCCGACCCGGTTATTGAGCCAGCGCACGGGTGCACCAGCGCCCGCGTGGCGGAAGGATTCCAGTTCGTCATCCCAGGCCTGGCCGAGAGCCAGATCAAGACCCTCGCGCAGCTCCTCGTACGTCGTGGCGGACTCCAGGGCCGCACGGATGCGGTCCTCGGGCACAACGACGTTGCCGATGGTGTCCATCTGGGAGTGGAAGATACCGAGGGAGGGCGTGTGGCACCAGCGGCCACCGTCGCTCGAGGCCGTTGCCTCCTCCGTCACCTCGTAACGCAGGTGCTCCCAACCGCGCAGAGCGGACGCCAAACGGGCGCCCGAGCCGGTCGGTCCGACCCACGAGAACTCGCAGCGAACCATGCCCGGCGCCGCTTCCTGGTCCGACCACTGGAGGTGAACCTCCTGGCCGAGCGCGGTGCCCAGCGCCCACTCGATGTGCGGGCACAGAGCGGGCGGTGTTGAGTGCACGAAAAGTACACCGCGGGTGTATGACCCTCTCATTGTTCCTCCTGTTGGCTTTGTCAGGATCGTCTTCCCCTACGCCCTAAACTGCCGTGAGTCGCAATGATCTGCGCCGAGACGGCGCACACGATGTGGTTACAGGATAGTCGAACGCGCCTGGGAATGCACTCCATTCCCCGGCGCGTCCACGCCTGCATGTGGCCAGATGCTCAGAAGCCAGCGTTGCGGATGTCGCGCAGCGCCTTCTTGCGGGTCGGGCGATCAAGACGGTCGATGTAGATGTGGCCGTCAAGGTGGTCGCACTCGTGCTGGATGCAGCGCGCCATGAGCTCCTCGCCCTCGACGACGACCTTCTTGCCGTCCAGGTCCGTGCCCTCGCAGCGCGCGTACCAGGCGCGCTCGGTCGGATACCACAGCTCGGGCACCGACAGGCACCCCTCGTCGCCGTCCTGGTACTCGTCTTCGCTCAGCGCGACGATGCGGGGGTTCAGCACGTAGCCGATCTCGCCGTCGATGTTCCAGGAGAACGCGCGCAGGCTGACGCCGATCTGGTTGGCGGCCAGGCCGGCACGGCCGTCCATGTCGACGCCCTCGAGCAGGTCCTCCACGAGTGCCTTCACGTTCGGCGTGATCTCCGTGATGGGATCGCAGACGGTACGCAGGACGGGGTCACCGATGATGCGGATGGGACGAATAGCCATGTCACTCCCCCTTCAGGGCTGCAGCGTGGAGCTCGCGCAGGCGCGCGACGGCTTCCTCAACGGGCACGACGATGGTCTCACCGGTGGCACGCACGCGGATCTCCACCTCGCCGTCGGCCAGCGAACGACCGACAACCAGGCCGAAGGGCACGCCCACGAGCTCGTAGTCCTTGAACTTCACGCCGGCGCTCACCTTACGGCGATCGTCGACGAGAACGTCCAGGCCGACCGCGTCGAGCTGCTCGCCCAGTGACTGCGCGGTCTCGAAGACCTCGTCGCCCTTGCCGGTGGCCAGGACGTGCACATCGAAGGGAGCGATCTGTGCGGGCCAGCTCAGGCCCTTGTCGTCGCAGTTGGCCTCGGCCAGCGCTGCCATCACGCGGGTAACACCGATGCCGTACGAGCCCATGGTGACGACCTGGGTCTTGCCGTTCTCGTCGAGGACGGTGAGGCCCAGGGCCTTGGCGTACTTGCGGCCCAGCTGGAAGATGTGGCCGATCTCAATGCCGCGCTCCAGGTGGAGGGGGCCCGAGCCGTCGGGCGCCAGGTCGCCCTCGCGCACCTCTGCGGCCTCGATCGTGCCGTCGGCGGTGAAGTCGCGACCCATGACGAGGTTGAGGACGTGACGCTGCTCGGCGTTCGCGCCTGTCACCCAGGCGGTACCCTCGACGACACGCGGGTCCACCAGGTAGCGCACGGAACCGGAGGCGTTGCCGTCCTCGTCCACGACGCGCTTGGGCGAGTTCGGTCCGAGAACCGTGGGGCCGATGTAGCCGCGCACCAGCTCGGGGTGCGGCTCAAAGTCGGAATCCGACGCCATCTCGACCTCGGCGGGGGCCACGGAGGCCTCGAGACGCTTCATGTCGATATCGCGGTCGCCGGGGATGCCCACCACGAGGAGCTCGCGCTCGCCATCCGGATGCGTCAGTGTGACGACGACGTTCTTCAGCGTGTCGGCGGCGGTCCAGGGGCGGTCCTCGCGCGGGTACTGCTCGTTGAGCAGGTCAACGAGCGACTCGATCGTCGGAGCGTCGGGGGTGGGCACCTCGAGGGGCGCGGGCACGCCGGACGCATCCTGAGCCTCGGGCACGGGGGTGGTCACAGCCTCGGCGTTGGCGGCGTAGCCACCCGGGGACGCCACGAAGGTGTCCTCGCCGATCGGTGAGGGGTGCAGGAACTCCTCGGAGCGCGAGCCGCCCATCGCGCCGCTCATCGCGGAGACGATGACGTAGCGCAGGCCCAGGCGCTGGAAGATGCGCTCGTAGGTGTCACGCTCGGCCTGGTAGGAGGCGTTCAGGCCCTCGTCGTCAATGTCGAAGGAGTAGGCGTCCTTCATCACGAACTCGCGGCCGCGGATCAGGCCGGCGCGCGGACGAGCCTCGTCGCGGTACTTCGTCTGAATCTGATACAGCGTGGCGGGCAGGTCCTTGTACGAGGAGTACATGTCCTTCACCAGCAGGGTGAACATTTCCTCGTGCGTGGGGGCCAGAAGGTAGTCGCCGCCCTTACGGTCGTTGAGCTTGAACAGCGTCGGGCCGTACTCTTCCCAGCGGTTCGTGGCCTTGTAGGGTTCTGCGGGGATTAGGCCCGGGAAGTGAACTTCCTGAGCGCCCATCGCGTCCATCTCCTCGCGGACGATGTCCTCGATCTTGCGCAGGGTCCGCAGACCGAGGGGCAGCCACGTGTAGATGCCGGGTGCGGAGCGGCGGATATAGCCGGCACGCACCAGAAGCTTGTGCGAATTGACCTCGGCGTCGGCCGGGTCTTCACGCAGGGTTCGCAGGAAGAAAGTCGAGAGATTTCGAAGCATGCTCCAAGAGTACGGCACGCACAGGGCCCGGGGCCACCGGCACAGCCGCGTAGCCCCTCATCGGCACGTCAGCGAAACTCTCAGATAACCGCGCGGGTGCCGAGCTCGCGTTCACGGGCACCCGGGTGCGACGCGTAGTAGCGGCGGGCCATCCAACCCGGGTATGCCCACGCGGGCAGACCACCGAAGTAGAGGGCCTGAACAGCGGCAGCACCCATCAGGGCGAGCACACCGATGACGAGGCCGAGCGAACCAAGCGTGTCGAGGCCGCGTGCCTCGCGCGCCATCAGATCCGCGGTCAGGAACCACAGGAGAGACAGGAGCGGCATCAGGGGCCACACGACGCGCCCCATCTCACCGGCCGCGTGTCCGGCACCGAGCTCGAGACGCACCGAGACACGGCGCGCGCTGGCGCCAATGCCGAACCAGGCCCACGCCCACACGAGAGCGATAGCGAGACCGACGAGTGCGATCAGGGCGGTGGAGTTGGACACAGCGTCCCCCTTCGGACAAAGCAACATCCCCGTTGGCGTTGCGTACTAGGTGATACTACAACATCAACGGGGATTGCTGTCCAACCGAAAAGGCGGGAACGAGACTAATCAGGCATCAACGAGGCCACCGACGCACGCATCGCGCAGATCGCGCAGCATGGACAGCGACGACAGCGACTCGGCGGCGACGCCCGCCCACGCGAGCGCACGGTCGCGCCCCTCGGCCACGTGACGCTCGCGGATATGCAGAAGCGTGCGCGAGGGCGAGAGCGGCAGGAGGGCAATGACGCAGGTGCCCGAGGCCTCGGCCCCTTCCGGGGCGGCCGGAGGTGCGACGCGCATCAGGATGTGGTCCTCATCCTCGATGTCGATGATCGTGGACTCGTCCTCGGGCTCAAAGACGTGGCCAAGCACATCCCAGACGACCGACGCGGGTGCGTCGATCGCGATACCGCGGTCGACCACAACGTTGGCTCCGGGGAGAATCAGGTCGCCGGGCAGCGACACGTCCGCCTGCGAAGCCGTCAGGCCGATACGACGAGGAAAACCAGTGGCCGCGACGGCGCACACGCCAGCAACCAGGGACAGGCACGCGAGAGTACGAATACGCATGGATTGCTCCTCAAAAAGCTCAGAAGTCGATGCCCGGGAGCTTGACGTCCGGGGCGGTAATCGGGGCGACCTCGACGCTGCCGGAACCCGGCTCGAGGCCAAGCTCCTCGGCGAGGGCGTTTGCGCGGCGGATCAGGGTCTCAACGATCTGATCCTCGGGAACGGTCTCGACGACCTCGCCGCGGATGAAGATCTGGCCCTTGCCGTTGCCCGATGCGACACCCAGGTCGGCCTCGCGCGCTTCACCCGGGCCGTTGACAACGCAGCCCATGACGGCGACGCGCAGCGGAACGGTCAGGTCCTTGAGGCCCTCAGTCACGTCTTCGGCAAGCGTCCACACGTCCACCTGCGCGCGACCACAGGACGGGCACGAGACAATCTCGAGCGTCTTCTCGCGCAGGCCCATGAACTCCAGCATCTTCGTGCCCACCTTGATCTCCTCGACGGGAGGAGCGGACAGCGAGACACGGATCGTGTCGCCGATGCCCTCAGCCAGCAGAACGGAGAAGGCGGACACGGACTTGATGGTGCCCTGGAACGCGGGGCCGGCCTCGGTCACGCCGAGGTGCAGGGGCCAATCCCCCGCCTCGGACAGCATGCGGTAGGCCTGAATCATCGTCAGCACATCGTGGTGCTTGACGGAGATCTTGAAATCGTGGAAGTCATTCTCCTCGAACAGCGAGGCCTCCCAGATCGCGGACTCGACGAGGGCCTCGGGTGTCGCGCGACCGTACTTCTTGAGCAGTCGCGGATCCAGAGAACCGGCGTTGACGCCAATGCGCAGCGACACTCCGTGGTCAGAGGCGGCCTTGCAGATGTCCTTCACCTGGTCATCGAACTTGCGGATGTTGCCCGGGTTCACGCGAACCGCACCACAGCCGGCCTCGATCGCCTGGAACACGTACTTCGGCTTGAAGTGGATGTCAGCGATCACCGGGATCCGCGATTGCTTGGCGATGATCGGCAGCGCGTCCGCGTCCTTATCCGTCGGGCACGCCACACGCACAATGTCGCAGCCAGCGGCCGTCAGCTCTGCGATCTGCTGCAGCGTCGCACCAATATCGTGCGTCTTCGTGGTCGTCATGGACTGAACGGATACGCGGGCGCCCCCGCCCACGGGCACGTCACCGACCATGATCCGACGCGTCTGCTTGCGCGGGAACGGCGACGCCGCGACTTCGGGCATACCAAGGTTGATTTCACTCACCGATTCATTATCGCGCACTGTGCGCATCCTTCCCACACGGACCACGCACGCGTGGTCAGGCTCGCTTTCGTCGGCGGCTCCTCCGCCCACCTCACTACCGGGTCGTCAGCCCAGCGACACCGGCTTGACGATATCCGCCACGATCAAAATGACACTCATAGCGACCAGCAGACCGCCCACCGCCCACGTCAGGGGTACCAGGCGAGCGGTATCCGCCGGACCGGGATCCTCTGCCCCGCGCACACGAGCAATCATGCGTCGCACCCCCTCATACACGGCACCGAGAATGTGCCCGCCATCCAGGGGCGGCAACGGAATGAGGTTGAAAACAAACAGGGCCATGTTGAGCGATGCCAAAAGGCTCAGCAACACCGCAACAACCTGACGAGTATCCTGCAGGCCCAACGCCTGAGAATCGCCCGTCACCTCACCGGCCAGGCGGCCCACACCCACCACGGACACAACACCGGAGGAGTCCCGCTTTTCGTCGGTAAACACCGAGCGGCCCACCTGCCACACCGCCTGCGGCAGCCGCGTCACAACCGCCGTCGTCCCGGTAAACATCTGCCAGTTGGCGGCGGCCACGTCAGACAGTGAGGCCGACACATACTCGTAACCGGCGGTCACGCCGACAATGCGCGCCCCCTGAGATCCCGTCACCGGAGACACCCTCAGGTCGACGGTGCCACCGTCGCGCTCGACCGTCAGCACAGCGGACTCACCCTCCTGGGTGGCTCCCACAGCGCGCTGCAGGTCAGCGAAAGTGGCCACAGGCTGCCCGTTCCACGCGACGACCGTATCCCCGGGACGAACCCCGGCCTCGTACGCGGGAGAGGACACCTCCCCCGACGCGCTCGTCACCGTGGTCGGCACCTCCGCGATGGTGCGTGACGCCGTCGGGGCACCAATACCCATCATGGCGATGGCGGAGAGCACGAAGCAGATGAGCAGGTTCATCAATGGACCACCGAGCATGACGGTGATCTTCTTCGGAGCGCTCAAGTGATAGAACGCGCGGTGCTCCTGCCCTTCTGGGATCTCCTCGGCCGAGGCCTCGCGCGCCTCTTGGGCGAGAGTCGGCTTACCGCCGCGGCCCACGAGGCGCGTGCCCGGGCGCGCGGGTGCGTACATGCCGACGATCTTCACGTAGCCGCCCAGCAAAATTGCGCGCAGGGCATACGTCGTGTCGCCGATCTTCTTCTTCCACAGCGCAGGCCCAAAGCCCACCGCGTAATCGGGAACGAGGACACCGAACTTCTTCGCGGGGACCATGTGCCCCACCTCGTGAAGGGCGACAGACGCCAAAATTCCGATGACGACAACGACGATACCGACGAGAGAGCCCACGCTCACATATCCTTCCACTGGCCGGCGCGAACAATCTCGCGTGCGCGCTGATCAGCCCAGCGCTGCGCGGCCACAATATCTTCCAACGAGGGATCGGCAACACCCTCGTGCTCGTGCACGACCGTCGAGACCGTGTCGACAATCGCCAGCCACGGGACGTCCCCAGCGATGAAGGCATCAACCAGCACCTCGTTCGCGGCGTTGAGCACCGCGGGGTGTGTCGCCGACGCGGCGACCGCGAAGCGCGCGAGGTCGATGGCGGGGAACGTCTCGTTATCAACCGGCTCGAACGTCCATTCAGAGCCGCACGCCCAGGTCAGAGGGTTCTCCACGTCATCCAGGCGCTCCGGCCATGTCAAACCAAGCGCGATCGGCAGACGCATATCCGGGGGCGACGCCTGAAGCGTCGTCGCGCCATCGCACCACGTCACCATCGAGTGCACGATGGACTGGGGGTGAACAGTTGCGACAATGTGTTCGGGTGCCACATCAAAGAGCAGGTGTGCTTCGATGAGTTCCAGTCCCTTGTTGATGAGCGTCGACGAATTAATCGTGACGACGGGACCCATCTGCCACGTCGGGTGCGCGAGCGCCTGCTCTGCACGCACACCCCGCAGCTGGTCGCGCGTTCGACCACGGAACGGACCCCCCGACGCTGTCAGCACGAGGTCGGCAACCTCGGAACGCCCCGACACAACAGGAGAGGTCAGACCACGCTCGTGCACGCCCGAGGCAAGGGCCTGAGCGATCGCCGAATGCTCGGAGTCCACGGGGACGATCTGCCCCGGGAAACGCATGGCGTTCTTCACAAGGGCGCCACCAACGACGAGAGACTCCTTGTTCGCCAACGCCAAACGAGCACCGCACTGCAGAGCCGCAAGCGTCGACGATAGGCCCACTCCCCCAGTGATGCCGTTGAGCACCACCGGCGTCGCACTCGGGTACAACTGCGTCGCACGTTCCACCGACGCACACACGACCTCAACCGACGCGTGTTCACCGACGAATACCTCGGGGCATGTACCGCCCAACGACGCGACGGCAGCCGCCAGCTCCTCGCGCACGTCGCGAGCCACACCCACGTACGTGGGATTCAGAGCGACAATCTGCACCGCAAGCTCAGTAATTGATGCACCGCCCGCGCTCACACCGATCACGTCGAAACGCCCGCTGTGTGCTTCGATCACCTCACGCGCCTGGGTACCGATCGAACCCGTCGATCCCAGCAGCACGACGGGAATTGTGGACGTATGTTCCTCCACCAACACGGGCATCAGTCGACCGCGAGCAGGATCTCGACCGCACGGCCCAAGTACGCGTCGACCGGACCTTCCGCGTAGGCCTTCTTGCCTCGCTTGGGCCGGAAAGTCGCCGTACGGATTTCCTCGGCGGTCAGATCGCCTGCCTCGTCGAAGTACGCGGCGATACGATCCAGAAGATCATCAACCTCGTCGCAGGCGTAACCGCGGCCCGAGGTCGGGTGCGAGAAGCGCTCACCGCGGGGACGCTGGAGGCGCGGGTACAGCGTCGTCGCGCGGTCCGCCACGCGGTCGTACCACGCGGCCTCCCCCTCGGCGGCGACGGAATCCGCGCGATCACGGTTGACGAACGCTGCTTCCAGACGGTTCATCGCCCCATCAACGGCTTCGATGTCGTAACCGCGGCTCTTCAGCTCGAACGTCGCCAGACGCACCTGCTCAGAGCTGAACTGCTCCGGAGGGACGCCACCCTCGTAGGCGCGACGCGCATCCTCAAAAAAAGCATCGACCTGTGCGCAGTCGTAGCCCTTCGAGAAGAGACCAACCCTAGGAAACTCAGTCATGACTACTCCTTTTCCTGTGTCATGGAACGAAGAATCTGATCGACGGCCTCAGGCGTGCCGAAATCAGCATACTCAGAGGAAGCGGGAGTCGGCTCCACACCTGGGAGCCTCGCAGCGTGAACGTCACTTCCAGCACTATTCTCATGCTGCGTCACCCGCCGACGCTCGGCATGACGCAGCATCTCAATGAGACGGTCGATCTCCGCGTCGACCTCCTCGTCATTGAAACCGCGCAGCTTCACAGAAAACTCCACATCCAGAGCCTTCTGAGCCGTCACGACCCTGTCTGGGTCCGTCTCCTCGCCCATCAGTGTGCGCTCAACGTCCGCGAGAAACGTCAGGACCTCGTTCGCGTCGTAACCCATGCGCAAGAAACTGCGAGAAAACTCTGTCCTGATCACGCGCGCGCCTCCCTGACCGGTCGCTTACCCTCAGCAACCGCTGTGGCCAGCTGCCCGCACGCCCCATCGATATCCGAACCGCGCGTATCTCGAATCGACGTCGCAATGCCGTTGTCACGCAGGCGCTTGACGAATGCCTCCTGGGCGCTGCGCGTCGACGCCGTCCAAATAGAACCCGGCGTGGGGTTGAGAGGAATCGGGTTGACGTGCACCCAGCCGTGGCCTCGTTTATTCAGCTCGTCGGCCAACAGCTGCGCGCGCCATTCCTGATCGTTCATGTCCTTGATCAGTGCGTATTCGATCGACACACGTCGCCCCGTGGCCAGGAAGTAGGCACGAGCAGCATCCAGGAGTTCGCCGACTTTCCATCGCGAGTTGATCGGGATCAGTTCGTCACGCAGATCATCGTCGGGGGCGTGCAGCGAGACCGCGAGGGTCACAGGCATGCCCTCCCCCGCCAACTTCTTGATCGCCGGAACCAGGCCAACAGTAGAGACGGTGATGTTGCGAGCGCTCATGCCGAAGCCCTCGGGCGCCGGATCGATCAGGCGATGCAGGGCAGCGACAACGGTCTTGTAGTTGGCGAGAGGCTCACCCATGCCCATAAAAACAACGTTCGACAGGGTCGTCGGCCCGCCCGCCAGCTTACCGTCACGGCACGAGGCCTGGGCCTCGCGCACCTGATCGACGATCTCGGCGGTCGACAGGTTACGCGTCAGGCCCATCTGGCCCGTCGCGCAGAACGGACACGCCATACCGCAGCCCGCCTGCGAGGACACGCACAGGGTGGTGCGCTGCGGGTAGCGCATGAGAACAGACTCAACCTGCGCGCCGTCGTACAGCCGCCACAGATCCTTAATCGTGCGACCGCCGTCAGCCTCGAGAGAGACCACCTTCGTCACGAGGCCGGGAAGGAGCGCCTCCGACACCGCGTCGCGCATTCCCACCGGGATATCGCTCATCTTCGCGGGATCCGCTTCGAAATGCGTGAAGTAGTGACGCGAAAGCTGATCGGCGCGGAAACCCGGCAGGCCAAGATCCTTCAGCACCTGCTTGCGGCCTGCCGCATCCAGGTCGGCGAGGTGCGACGGCGCCTTACCCCGCCGCTTCGCAGTGAACGACAGAACCGGCTTTGCGTCCTTGTGCGTCGCGCCCTCCGGCGGCTGGTCCGTCGGGCGCACCTCACGGCGCGAGCTACGGCGCTGAAGGTCAGCCAGGCTCGTCGCCATACGTTCGTGAGACCCGCGAGGTTCCTTCGTCGATTGACTCAATGGCTAGACTCCCAAGAAATACCCGGCAGCGCCCACGCGAAAATAAAGTAGGCAACCGGCGCGCTCATGAGCAGCGCGTCCACTCGGTCGAGAACGCCGCCGTGCCCAGGCAGGATCTGCGACATGTCTTTCAGACCTGCCTCACGCTTGATCAGCGACTCTGTCAGGTCCCCCATCGTCCCCACGAAAGCAATGGCGATACCGGCGATGAGGCCCCACCACCAGGCGGCGCCGAGTAGCCACAGACCCACCGAGCCGACAGCCATCGCGGTAATCGCGGAACCGGCGAAGCCCTCCCACGACTTCTTCGGAGACAGAGCGGGAGCCATCGGGTGCTTGCCGAACATGACGCCGGCAGCCCAGCCACCCGTGTCGTTGGCAATCACCATCAGCTCGAAGACAACGAACACCCACGGGTTATGCCATGCCGCGAGCATCAGGACAACGAAAGACGCGAGGAAGGGAACGTACACGGCCGCAAACGTCGAGGATACGACGTCACTCATGCGCGATTCCTGACGATGATCGAGCAAACGCCACGCCGCACACACAAACACCGTGATGTACAGAGCGAAGAGCATACCTTCGCTGCCAAGCCACCACGCGCAGGTCACCATGCCGATGGAGCCGACGTACAGCGGCGTGACCGTCAGGGTGACGCCCATGCGCGCAAACGCACCCGCCAGCTCCCAAATACCAACGAGGCACACAAAAGCGATGACGCCAACGAACGCAGGCAGCGACGTAAACAGCGGTACCGCAACTGCGGCAATCAGGACAACCGCAGTGGTAATTGCCTGCGGCATGTTACGCCCGGCCTTCCCCGTCGACCCACTCGCGGGATGATTGTCGCGAGTGGGCCCCGGGGAAAAGACTCGGGCAAGAATCGAACGATCAGTTGATGCCATCAGATCGTCAGCAGTTCGCTTTCCTTCGTGGCGAGCATCTTGTCGATCTGCTCGGTGTGAGCCTTGGTCATGGCGTCCAGCGACTTTTCAGCGCGATCGACGTCGTCCTCGGAGGCCTCGCCATCCTTCTTCAGGCGGTCGAGCTGATCCTTGGCCTTACGGCGCACGCCACGCACGGACACGCGACCGTCCTCAGCCTTGCTCTTGGCCTGCTTGACGTATTCCTTGCGGCGTTCCTCAGTCAGGGCGGGCAGAACGACGCGCACAACGTTGCCATCGTCGGTCGGGTTGACGCCGAGGTCGGACTCGCGCAGCGTGCGGATGATCTCCTGCGTCGCGGTGCGGTCGAAGGGCGAGATGAGAACAGTACGGGCCTCGGGAATCTGGAAGCTCGCAAGCTGCTGCATCGGCGTGGGGGCGCCGTAGTAGTCAACCATCAGCTGCTCAAACATCGAGGAGGTCGCACGTCCGGTGCGAATATTCGCAAACTCGTGGCTGGCCGCGTCCACGGCCTTGTCCATCTTTTCCTCGGCTTCGAGGAGAATATCGTCGATCACTATGTGCTCCTTATAAGTCAGTGGTCTGTGAAGGTTATATCACGCCGTCACTAGGGTACCGATTTCATCGCCCATCAGCGCGCGGGTGACCGCACCGTCGCCGCCCATGCCGAAGATGCGGGTGGTCAGCCCGTTGTCGCGGCACAGCGCCAGCGCAGATCCGTCGATCACCTTCAGATCGCGGCGCAGAGCCTCCGAGTACGTCAGCGTGTCGAATCGGTGGGCATCGGGGTTCTTGTTCGGATCGTCGTCGTACACGCCATCCACGCCGTTCTTGGCAACGAGGAGTTCGTCGCAGTGAATCTCAAGGGCGCGCTGTGCTGAAACGGTGTCCGTGGAGAAGTATGGGAGGCCGGCACCTGCGCCGAAGACGACCACGCGGCCCTTTTCCAGGTGACGAATCGCTCGAAGCGGCAGGTAGGGCTCGGCAACTTGCGCCATCGTGATCGCGGTCTGCACGCGGGCGGGGACACCCGACTGGTCGATGAAGTCCTGGAGTGCCAGAGCGTTCATCACGGTACCGAGCATGCCCATGTAGTCTGCTCGCGAACGCTCGAGGCCCTCTCGCGCAAGCTGAGCGCCACGGAAGAAGTTACCGCCGCCCACGACGATCGCAACCTGCACGCCCTCGCGCACTGCCGTCGCGACCTGCTCCGCAATGTTGCGGACGACCTTGGGGTCCAGGCCAATCGATCCACCTCCGAATGCCTCTCCGGACAGCTTGAGCAAAACGCGGCGGTTCGTCGACATGACGCTTCTCCTTTGTAACGGCCCGGGAAGGGCGGAACGGTTAAGAACCATACTACCTGGTAAAAGGGAAGCGGCCCCGCCGTTCGGCGGGACCGCTCCCATTTGTCAGCAAGCTGACGACGTGGCCAGATCAGGCACCGACGTGCACGCGCACGAAGTTGGTGACCGTGGCGCCGGCCTCCTTGAGGACCTGAGCAACGGACTTCGAGGGGTCACGCGCGAAGGCCTGGTCAACGAGGCAGTTGTCCTTGTAGAACGCGTTCAGGCGGCCCTCAACGATCTTGGGAACGATGTTGGCGGGCTTGCCTTCCTCAAGCGTGATCTTCTCGAGGGTAGCGCGCTCCTTCTCGAGCACGTCGGCCGGAACCGAATCGCGATCGAGGTAGGCGGGCATGTAGGCGGCAACGTGCATCGCGATGTCGTGGGCAACGGACTTGCCGGCGGCATCGGTGACGACGAAGACGCCAACCTGCGGGGGCAGGTCGGGGTTGGTCTGGTGCAGGTAGAGGTCGACGTTCTCGCCCTCAACGCGCACGATGCGGCCAACCTGCAGCTTCTCGCCAATGATGGCGGCGAAAGCGTCCAGGCGGTCCTTGACGGTGCCCTCGCCCATGGGGGAGGCGAGCAGCGCGTCCAGGTCGGCGGCACCAGAAGCGACGGCGGCGGCCAGGACCTCGTTGGAGAAGTCGATGAACTTCTGGTTCTTGGCAACGAAGTCCGTCTCGGAGTTGACCTCGACCAGCACGCCGACGGTGCCGTCGGTCTGCGCGGCCAGCAGGCCGGCGGAGGCCTGGCGGCCCTCGCGCTTGGACAGGGACTTCAGGCCCTTCAGGCGGATGATCTCGAGGGCCTTCTCGGCGTCGCCGTCGGCCTCGGTCAGAGCCTTCTTGACATCCATCATGCCGGCGCCGGTCTGCTCACGCAGCGCCTTCACATCTGCAGCGGTGAAATTCGCCATCGGATGATTCCTCTCAGTAAAAAGTTCAGTCCTGCTTGGTGGTCGACTCTTCGGCGACCTCAGCGGCGGCAGCCTCGTCGGCCTTAACCTCGCCCTCGAGGAGCTCGCGCTCCCACTCGGCCAGCGGCTCAGCGGCGGTCTCTTCGCCCTTGCCCTTGCGCACGTCGGAGCGGGCGATGAGGCCCTCGGCGACGGCGTCGGCGATCACGCGGGTCAGCAGCGCGACGGCGCGGATGGCGTCATCGTTGCCGGGGATGCGGTAGTCGACCTCGTCGGGATCAGCGTTGGTGTCGAGGATGGCGACGATCGGGATGCGCAGCTTGCGAGCCTCGGAGACCGCGAGGTGCTCCTTCTTGGGGTCGACGATCCACACGGCCGAGGGAACCTTGGTCATGTCGCGGATGCCGCCCAGGGTGCGCGAGAGCTTGTCCTTCTCGCGGCGCATCATGAGCAGTTCCTTCTTGGTGTGACCGGAGGAGGCCACGTCGTCGAAGTCGATCTGCTCGAGTTCCTTCAGGCGCTGCAGACGGGTGGCAACGGTCGAGAAGTTGGTGAGCATGCCGCCGAGCCAACGGTGGTTCACGTAGGGCATGCCGACGCGCTGGGCCTGCTCGGCCACGGCTTCCTGAGCCTGCTTCTTGGTGCCAACGAAGAGCAGGGTGCCACCGTGGGCGACGGTCTGCTTCACGAAGTCGAAAGCGATGTCGATGTCAGCAATGGTCTGCTGCAGGTCGATGATGTAGATGCCGTTGCGCTCGGTGAGGATGAAGCGCTTCATCTTCGGGTTCCAACGGCGAGTCTGGTGGCCGAAGTGGACACCGGACTCGAGGAGCTGACGCATGGTAACGATTGCCATGGTTCGTCCTTTCCCCGCAAGTCGCGAGTGATCAGTGGGGTTTCCCCCGGGGTTATCGGTTTGCTGTGCGCGTTACGCACCCTGGTGCCATGACCGGCGACCATC
The DNA here is from genome assembly GCF_000282935.1 of Actinomyces sp. ICM39. NCBI lineage: Bacteria > Bacillati > Actinomycetota > Actinomycetes > Actinomycetales > Actinomycetaceae > Actinomyces > Actinomyces sp. ICM39. Next base: position 27,336 of record NZ_ALCB01000052.1, on the reverse strand, counting down.
CCCGAAGGGACCGAAGCCGCCGCGCCTCGCTCCCCTGGCGGTTTCCCGTGGGTCGCGATAATGGCACGCGAAGTCACCTGCACAGAGCAAGTGCCCGGCTATCTTACCTCACAAGTGCACACATGTCCGACACCAGGCGGATGAGACGTTGCCTACTGGATTCATCGTCGACGAGGCCGAGGCCACCTGTCGCGTCCGTGTACCGACCACTCGTTATCCACAGGACCAATTCCGAAGTCACCCATATCCACAGGTGCCTCACAACAGCTGGACGAACAGTGCTGCAGCTCCCAGTCTGTAGTCATGACTCCACCACAGCCGTCACGCACCCGTTTCTTCGCGGCGTCACTCATCTTCTTCGTCGTTCTCGCACTGCTTGTCCCTGATGCAGCGTACGCAGATGCAACGCCACGCGACGAGCGGTGGCAGTGGCCCACGGGCACACCGGTGCCCGTCGTCGCAGGATTCGCACCACCTGCCCACGATTGGCTGCCCGGGCGTCGTGGAGTCACACTGCAGTATCCGGCAGGCTCCCCGGTCTACGCCTGCTCCGCGGGAACGGTCACCGTCGCTGGACCGGTTGCGGGCCGCAGTGTTGTCTCAATCCTTCACAGCGTCGGAGGGCGGGACATCTGGTCGACGTACCTTCCCATCACCCCCACCGTTGTCGTCGGTGAGCACGTGGAGAAAGGTGACATGATCGGGGTCATCGAAGGGGACTCCCAGACACTGCACTGGGGGGCGAAAACTGGGCGACGAACGTACATCAACCCGATACGCATGACGCTCGGGCATCCGCGGCTGTTGCCATGGGATGACGCGCCATAACGAATGCCCAACCGCAGGAGGTGCTAGTAGTGATACAAGAATCATCGGAAGCAGTGCCAACACCTCCAGATCAGAGCGCTTACGCGCGCGGGTGTGCCCGCTGGTAGATCGCGCTGAGCCGGGCGGTATCCACGTGGGTGTAGCGCTGGGTAGTTGACAGCGACGAATGCCCCAGCATTTCTTGCACCGCGCGAAGGTCGGCACCTCCCTGCAGCAGGTGCGTCGCCGTCGAGTGCCTCAGCCCGTGGGGCGCAACGTCGTGCACACCGGCGTGTGCCGCCATCTTGTGCACCATCGAACGCACAATGCGCGGATCGATGCGTCCACCCTTATCTCCGAGGAAGAGAGCCTGTCCGCTCCGTTCTCCGGCCAACTGGGGACGGCCTCGCACGAGCCAATGATCGAGCGCATCGGCTGCGGGAGGCCCGAAGGGAACCACCCTCTCTTTGTTGCCTTTACCGACGACCCTCACGGTGAGGGCCTCACGGTTCAGGGACGAGATGTCGAGGCCGCACACCTCGGAGACGCGCAGTCCGCAGGCGTACGTCAGCTCGAGGATCGCCCAATTGCGGATCTGGGACGCGCCACCCATCGCTGCCTCATCCCGAGCGGCGTTGAGAAGCACCCTCGCATCGGATTCGTCGAGTGGAGACGGCAGACGCTGATCGGCACGTGGAGATGACAGGAGCGCCGCGGGGTCGCTCACCAGGATTCCTTCACGCATTGCCCAGGAGGTGAAGTTGCGAATCGCGGCGGTGTGGCGCGCGATAGTCGAGCGCGCTCGCCCATCCGCGAGGGAGCGAGCCAGCCAGGAACGCACTGCGCGCTGCGTGAGCGCCTCTCGCAACTGCTCAGGGGTCGCGTCCGCGTCGAGCGAGAGGAACTCCATGAGCGAGTGAAGATCCCCGAGGTACGCGGAAACTGTGTGGGGGCTCATCCGCCGCCCAAGGCGCAGGTACTCTTCCCAGCGCTCCCCCACGTTGCCTGTCATATCGATATCCTATGGCCTGCCTCCGCCTGTTCGCGTCCAGCCACGCGTCGTTCCGGCCACTAGGCCCGCAACCGAGAGCTCCATGAGCGCGTAGTTCACTTCTTCGCGCGACAGGGCCGCGGCGACACAGATCGCTTCGACCGACGCGGGAGCACTCCGGGGAAGTGCCTCCCACACCCGACGTTGAGTCGGCTCCAGGGCATCAACCCCGTGATCGTCGTCGACGGGCATACCGAACAGAGGCTGGGTGGCGTCAACGCTCACCGGGCGCACGAGTTCGAGGGCGTCGCGCCCATCGCGGATGATCGTCGCTCCGTTGCGCGCAAGCTCGAGGCACCCCACCGACATCGGCGCGTCGACCGCGCCGGGGACTGCGCCTAGCTCACGCCCGTATTCCATGGCACGACGCGCCGTCGCAAGGGCACCGGAGCGCGCTCCGGCCTCGACAACCACGGTTGCTCCGCTCCACGCAGCGATCAGGCGGTTACGGGTCAGGAAACGCCACTTCGCCGGTCTGGCGGTTGGCGCAACCTCGGAGATCAGGGCGCCACCGCCATCAAGGACGGCGCGAAAGTCGCCACCGTGGCACGCGGGGTAGGGATTGCACACGCCCCCTGCGAGGATGCAGATCGTGCGCCCACGCGCGGACAGCGCACCCCGGTGAGCTTCTATGTCAATGCCTATCGCACCCCCAGACACCACCGTCACCCCTGCCGTAGCAACGAGTGCCGCCATGTTGCGTGCGCACCTGTTTCCCGCGCCGGTGGAAGCGCGAGCTCCCACGATAGACAGATGATGATCCGCCTGCGGAGCCTCGGGCAGGTCGCCGAGGAACCACAATCCCATTGGCTCCTCCTCCCCCAGGCATGCAAGGTGCTCTGGCCAGCGTGGATCGCCGGGTGTCATGAATCCGCCGCCCGCACGAGCGACGCGTGTCAGCTCACTGTCGATGTCAACCGAGAGGGCGCGCTGCCTCCACCGATTCCACTGCGTGTGCCAGTCAATCCTCGAGTGACGGGCAAGCGCCAACGGCGGTGCCGACCAGCTCCCGATCAGCCACGCGCGCGCATCTCGATCCCCTAAGGACTGACGAAGAATGCGTGCGCACGGATCAGCCGGCTCAGCGACGGCAGACCACCAGGCGGCCTCCCACAGTTCAGTGTCATTCATAGTGATCCGCTCCGTTCCGCAGCTGCTGCGCTGCAACAATGTGGTCAAAGGTGGGCCGAGGCGCAGCCTCGAGATCGGCGAGCGTCCATGCCAGGCGTAGCATCCGGTCGATTCCGCGCATAGACGAGTGACCGGAATCGACGAGCCGATCAAGTTGATGAATGAGAGAAGCATCGATGCCTGAGTGGTGTCGCAGCCACGCTCCCGGAAGCTGCGCGTTCATGGTCCACGGTGTGTCCTTAAGACGCGTGCGTGCCCGCGAGCGAGCCTCGATAACACGCCCACGTATCGACGCGGAATCACGTGTCTGTGTCGACGCCAGGTCCGCCCGGCTGGGGGTATGCACGTCAATGCGGATGTCCATTCGATCCAGCAACGGCCCGGACAAACGCGCGAGATACCTGCGTCGATTCATCGACGAACAGGTGCACCGACGTCCTCCGTATCCGCCTCCGCACGGGCAGGGATTTGACGCCATCACCAGTTGGAATGCGGCGGGATATCGCGCCTGAACACCGGAGCGGTGCACATGGATGACGCCCGATTCAAGGGGTTCACGCAGCGAGTCAAGGACGGAGGGAGCAAACTCGGCAGCCTCGTCCAGAAAGAGGATCCCCCCATGCGCCAGCGAGGCTGCCCCGGGGACGAGCGTGCGTGTGCCGCCACCGATCAGTGCCGGCATGGTCACCGAGTGGTGTGGGGCTTGGAATGGAGGCCGCGTCATCAGCGATATCGAGGAGGGCAACAGGCCCGCCACCGAATGCAACGAGGTGGTGACGAGAGCGGTGTCGGCGTCGAGATCTGGAAGTATCGTCGGGAGTCGGGAGGCGAGCATCGTCTTGCCGGATCCGGGCTCTCCCAGAAGAAACACGTGGTGCCCACCGGCAGCGGCAACTTCCAGAGCCGCAATTGCTTCCGGCTGACCGCGCACGTCGGCCATGTCTGCGAGGGTCGTATCACCGTCACGTTCCCCCTCGCGGTGCACACCCATCCTCCCGTGGAACGGAGCCTTCACAGCCTCTCCCCCGGCCCACGCGATCAGGTCAGCCAGATGCGCGAAGTCCAGGACATCAATGCCGCTGACCAGACGCGCTTCCTGGGCGCATGCCGACGGCACAATCACCCGGCGAACGCCCCGCGAACGCGCCGCGAGGACAGCCGGCAGCACCCCGCGCACCGGCTGAATACTTCCATCCAACGCAAGCTCACCAACGAGGACCGCATCCTCAAAAGCCACCGGTGAGACAAGGCCCGTGGCCAGAGCAATGGACGCCGCGATCGAGAGGTCAAAAGCCGACCCCGACTTCGGAATGCCCGCAGGGGACAGATTCACGGTGATGCGTTGGTCCAAGACGTCCAGGCCGCACGACTCGAACGCAGCGCGCACGCGATCGCGTGCCTCGCGCACGGAGGTGTCGAGCAGGCCGACGAGCGTGAACGCCACGAGGCCCGACCCCGCGTATGTCTCCACGTCGACAAGGTGCCCCTCGATACCGACGATGCTCATGGAATACGTGCGCGCAAGCCCCGGCCCTCTCATTGCACACCCCGCAACCACACGACCTCTGCCCCCAGAGCGCGAAGATCCACGGCCTCGTCCATGGGAGCCGGCCACGATTCCAGCATCCGCGCGTCCACGGTGATGGCGACGACGTCGATACGCACACGCGAAGCAAGATGACCGTGGGCCCTGCACCACGCACCCGTCAGCGCTCGAAGCCGCGCCACCTTGCGATGGTCGACCGACGCAAGCGCACTCCCCTTCCTGCGCCCGACCCTGGTGCGCACCTCCACGATCACGGTCCACGAACGCGACGGATCGGTCTCGTCACGCGCGATGATATCGAGCTCGCCCCGGCGACCATCACGCCAGTTAGTGTCAAGAAGGCGCAGACCAGCCTCTTCGAGCGCCAGTCGAGCGGTGTATTCGCCCGCAGCGCCAATGGCCCGACGATCGGGCCGTGTTGAGCATTCCATCATGGATCACCTCCACACCCACAGTGCGCCAACCAAGGACAGCGGCACAACGCGAAAACCGCCCCCTGTGGATAGGGAGCGGCTCGCACTATGGCCTGTGGATAACCGCGCGCGGCGGTGTCACTGAAAGTTTAGGGGATGTCGAGCTCAGGCTTGGAGAGCTCCTCGACGTTCACATCCTTGTAGGTGATGACGCGCACCGAGCGCACGAAGCGCGACGAGCGGTAGATGTCCCACACCCACGCGTCACTGAGCGTCAGTTCGAAGAACACGTCGCCGCCGACCGGGCGTGCCTGCACATCAACGTGGTTGCACAGGTAGAAACGCCTTTCGGTTTCCACGACGTACTTGAACAACCCGATGACGTCGCGGTACTCCTTGAAGAGTTCCAGCTCCAGATTGTTTTCGTATCCTTCGATTTCTTCGCTCACGCAACCATCATGCCGGGCCGCGCGCCCAGCCGAGCCACGCCACCCCGGCGCGCCCTACTTTGTGGCCTGCGTCGGCATCTTCCACGACCGACGATGCTGATCCGACACGCCGAGCTCCGCGATGGCTCGGGTATGCGCGGCCGAGCCATACCCCTTGTTCGACGCCCATCCGTATCCGGGATCGTCAATCTCTTGCATGAGGTGATCGCGTGCGACCTTCGCAAGGACCGACGCGGCAGCGACGACTGCGCACGACGCATCGGCCTTGACCTGCATATGAACGGGGAGCTCACGCCCGAAGGGATCCTCCGGTCCATCAACCAAGCCGAATAGATCATCGGGAGCGGACAGCCAGTTGTGCGAGCCATCCAGGAGCACACCACCGGGCACGAGGCCATCGCTGGCAACGTCGGCAAGTGCGCGGCGCCCGGCCAGACGCAGGGCCGCGATAATACCCCACTGATCAATTTCCTGCGGCGAGGCGTAACCGACGGATGAGGCGAGCGTCCACGAGCGGACGGGCTCGACGAGTGCCTCGCGTCGACGCGCCGTCAGCGCCTTGGAGTCGGTGAGTCCTTCCGGGACGGGAGGCGCATCGATACCGATCACAGCGACGCCGACCGCGACGGGACCCGCGAGAGCCCCGCGGCCCACCTCGTCCATGCCGGCGACGGTGCCCCAGCGCTGTGCCAAGGAGACCTCAAGATCACGCGACGCGGTCGTCATGAGGCGGCGGGAACGGAGGCAAAAACTTCGTGGTGCGCGATGTCGGTCGTCCACCGGGAAGTCGGCCAGATGACGGCCTGAACGGTGCCCACAACCGACGACACCGGGACGTAGGGCGACTGCCCAGAACCCATGTGATAGCGCGAATCAGCGGAATTCGAACGATTGTCACCCATCACCCACAGGTGTCCCTCGGGAACGACCACGTCGAAGGTACGTTCACCGCAGGGCACCTGGCCGTCGGGAACGTATGTTTCGTCGAGTTCAACCCCGTTGACGTTCACCTTTCCGTTCGCGCTCGTGCAGGTCACGTGGTCGCCACCGACGCCGATGACACGCTTGACGAGTGTCTGTTCGCCGCCACCCGGAATGAAGCCGGTGAACTCGCCGAGCTGGCGCAGAATCGAGGGCGATGTCGTTTGCGAGCCGCCGAGCCAGCCGAGCGTGTCGTCAAAAACAACGACGTCGCCGCGCTGAACGTTCGATGTCAAGGCATCGATGCGCGACACAGCGATGCGGTCATCTTCGACGAGCGTGTTGTGCATCGACGGGGATGGGATCCAGAAGACCTGAACGATGAATGCGCGCAGCAGCGAGGAAATGACAAGAGCCACAACGATGATGATGAGGATCTCGCGCAGCCACACAAGCGGGTTACGCCGTGCCCGAGCCTCCGCGCGGTCACGATCCCGAAGCGACGGCGAGTGCAGCGGTCCGAGCGTCGAACCTGCAGTCGGGGGCATGCAATCTCCTTGTCGTTGTGTCAACCATCCAAGGATACGGCGAGGCCCGACACCGGCGCGCGGTGTCGGGCCTTTCCGTGAAAAATGCCAAGGCTTGCGCCCGGCTGGCCTCACTCGGCCTTGCCGGAACGGTGCTCCTTGATCTTCGCGGCCTTGCCGTGACGCTCACGCAGGTAGTAGAGCTTGGCGCGGCGCACGTCGCCCTTGGTGACGACCTCGATGTGGTCGATCGTGGGGGCGTGCACTGGGAAGGTACGCTCGACGCCCACACCGAAGGAGACCTTGCGGATGGTGAACGTGGAGGACACACCGTGGCCGCGACGCGCGATCACGACGCCCTGGAAGACCTGGATACGAGAGCGGTTGCCTTCGATGACCTTGACGTGCACCTTGAGGGTGTCGCCGGCTCGGAACGAGGGGATGTCATCGCGCAGCGAAGCCGCATCAACGGCGTCCAGCTTCTGCATTTCTTCTCCTTGACGCATCTGCCGCAGGTCGGAAGCGCCTGGTTGGGCGGGTCGAACCCGCTCATTTGACGTGTGATTGTGCGCCTTGGTGTCCCCCTGCGGCAGGATGAACCGCGCACAATCTCGGCTATTATCCCACAACAAAGTACGCTGGGGCTAGTGTGAGCGCGCCTTATGCGGTGAGATCACGCACCATAACGACGTCATAGTTGGTCACTCCACCGACGTCGAAGGTTCGCGTCGAACGCTTGCGGAAGCCGTGGCGCTTATAGAAAGCCTGCGCGTTCTTATTGCCTCGGTTTGTGCCCAGGACAACTGCCTCGTGCCCCATGTCGCGGGCATCGGCAACAGCACGCTCGATCAGCGCATCCGCAACACCGCTTCCCCGCCACGCCTCGTCCACGTAGCACTTCGACAGGTATGCGCTCCCCTCATCGACGCGTCCGGGACGTACGAGGTCGCTCGGCAGCGCATCGGGTCCGACGTGGGTGAGCACGTAACCGACGAGCCCGCCCGGGACCTCGGCAACGAACAGGCGGTGACGCTTGGGATCGGAAATAAGAGCGTCAAACACGTCGGCGCTGAGCTGCGTGGCGACATGCTCCACAATCGCTTCCTGGGACAGGTTCTCCGGACAAGCATCCGGGAACGTGCGCGCCGCAAGCTCACAGACTGCGACGACGTCCTCACGCTCAGCCTGTCGTACGTTGAGGCGTTCCGCCGCGCCAGCTCGCGGGTAGGCAACACCGCAGCGAGCCAGCATCGCGCGGTCCTCGCCCGACAGGGAAGCGGCGTCCAGCGACAGCGCGAGATCGGGGCGAACGCGAGCTGTCTTCTCGATCGCTCGGTCACGACGCCAGCGTTCAATCGCCGCATGATTGCCGCCGAGGAGTACCTCGGGGATCTCGAGCGAGCGAAACTCCCGCGGCTTGGTGTACACGGGGTACTCAAGAAGTCCCGCGCCCGAGTGCGACTCTTCAACAAGAGAGTCCGGGTTGCCCATAAAACCCTCGAGGAGACGCGCGACGGCCTCGGTCAGAACCATCGCGGCAACCTCACCGCCGTTGAGGACGTAGTCGCCGATAGAGAACTCGACGACCTCAACCCCGGCGCCACGGTAGTGCTCAGCGACGCGCGCATCGATACCCTCGTAGCGCCCGCAAGCGACGACGATCTGATCGGCGTGCGCGAGTTCCTCCACTCGTGCCTGAGTCAGCGGTGTTCCCGAGGGTGTCGGAATCGCGAGAATACGACGTGACGAGGCCTGGGCCCCGCCTCCCTCACGCTTGGTGAGTGGCATGGCGAGGACCTCGTCGAGGGCACGCGCCCACACATCCGCGCGCATCACCATGCCTGCGCCACCACCGTAAGGGGTGTCATCGACGCTGCGATGCTTGCCGGTCGCCCACTCTCGCAGGTCGTGCGCCTGCAGCTGCACAAGCCCGGCGTCCTCCGCTTTGCCCATGAGGGACAGCCGCAGTGGCGCGAAATAGTCAGGGAAAATAGAGATGAGATCGAAACGCACGAGCTTAGTGATCCTCGCGCTCCGAGACGGCCTCGTCGTCAAAAAGCCCCGGAGGGGCGTCAATGATGACGACACCGCCCTCAACGTCGACTGTCGGGACGAGCGCCGTCACGAAAGGAACCATGACGGTGCCTCGATCAGTAGCGACGAGCAGGAGATCCTGTGCCGCCCCAGGCGTCAGCCCACTCACCGTTCCAAGGACGTCACCGGAAGGCGTACGCGCCTCAAGTCCCTTGAGTTCGTGGGGATACCAGGCGTCCTCTTCGGGATGGGCGTCGACGAGCAGACGCGCACCGCGCAGAGCCTCAGCCTCCTCGCGCGTACCACACTCGTCAAACGAGGCCAGCACGCGATCCTTGTGTACCCGCACGGAACGCACCGTGAGCTGACGCTTCTGTCCTGCAACATCCAAGCGCGCGCCCGGTGCCAGGACCTCCGGGTCGTCGCTGCGCACGTCCACGATGACCTCTCCACGCAATCCGTGGGCGGGTCCGACGATAGCGGCTGTGAGCTGCATGTGTTCTCCTGACGATAAACGGGGACTCCCCCGAAGGATACAACGAAGGGGCCCGGCGATGCCGGACCCCTTCGCGACGTGTGCGAGTCTTACTCGCGATCCGTGTCGACGACGTCAACGCGGACAGTGCCACGCGTGGACAGCGCACCCATGACGGTGCGCAGCGCGCGAGCCGTCCGACCGCCGCGTCCGATGACGCGACCCAGATCCTCGGGGTTCACACGAACCTCAAGAAGCTGGCCACGTCGCATGGAACGAGGCGTCACCTCGACATCTTCGGGGTGGTCAACGATGCCGCTGACCAGGTGCTCCAACGCGTCGGCGAGCATGCTCAGGCATCCTCTCCGGCGGCTTCTTCGGAAGCCTGCTCGGCAGCCTCGGCCTCAGCAGCGGCTGCGGCAGCGGCGGCCTCTTCCTCGGCCTTCTTGGCGGAAGCAGCGGCCTTGGACTTCTCGGCTGCAGCCTCGGCATCCTTGATGGCCTGCTCGGCCTGGGCGGCCTTGTCAGCCTCGGAGACGACGACGCGGGAAACCGCGTCGGCCTTGCCGTTGAACTTGGCGATGTCACCGGTCAGGACCAGCAGGTTGCGGACCTGGTCGGAGGGCTGAGCGCCAACACCGAGCCAGTACTGGGCACGCTCGGAGTCGATGCGGATGATCGACGGGTTGGGCTGAGGATCGTAGTAGCCGACCTCTTCGATGACGCGGCCGTCACGCTTCTTGCGCGAATCGACAACGACAACACGGTACTGGGCGGCGTGGATCTTACCCACGCGCTTCAGGCGAATTCGAACTGCCACTTGAGTGGTCTCTCCATTTCAGATTGGTGTGGACCTTTGCGTCCCAAGGTGGGAAACACAGGGGTCGCATTGGACCGGGACACGACGGCACGCAGTGAGAGGGTCTACGAACCGCCGGGTACAGCTAGCGATTATGCCATATTTCGCGCCTGAATCCCAAGTCAGGGACGTGCGCCGTGTCGCTCGAATCGGTTAAATCGATCACTGCGAACACGTCAGGCGGAAGGACGCTCCCACGCGCTCACTCCATCGAGGAATACCCGCACGGGCTTGGACAGCGCCAGTGGGTCTTTTCTCGGATCCTCGTCCAGGATCAGGAAGTCGGCGCTCCCGCCGTCGACGAGGCCGGGGTAGCCGAGGTAGCGCTGGCTCACCCACGTGGCTGCATCGATGGTGAACTCGCGGGGCGCACCCCACTGGAGCCACAGGTCGATCTCACCGCCGATAGTTCCATGATCTTGGTAGCCACCCGAGTCAGTGCCCATCAGGAGCTGGACGCCGGAGTCAACGAGCATCTGGAAGTGTTCGCGCCGCATGTCGTACATCCCTTGCATGGTGGCCGCGTAGACGGGGTACTTCTCCCCCGCCTGAGCCGCAAACTCCTTGAAGAGCTCAACCTGTCGCAGCGTCGGCGTCACCGCGATACCGCGAGCAGCGATCTCGCTGGCTTGATCCGCATCGATACCGCTGCCGTGCTCGATGTCGTCGACGCCGGCCTCGATGAGCGAGTCAATGACACCATGCGAGAAGGCGTGAACGGCGATCCGCGCCCCGGCCTCGTGCACGGCGGCAACCGCATCGTTCAGGACGGCGGGGTCCCACAGGGGCATGAGGTCCGAGTCTGCACCGCCGCTGCGGTCGATCCAGTCTCCGACGATCTTCACCCACCCGTCAGAGGAGTGCGCCATCGATGCGAGCACCTCGGGCAGCTCGCGCTGATCGTCGACGTCCAGCGGCAGGTCGCGCATGTAGCGCTTCGGGCGTGCAACATGGCGACCACAGCGGATCAGGTGCAGGCCGGTCGCGCGAGCGGCAGGCGAGTTATCGACCGGCACGCCACAGTCACGTACGACGGTCACGCCGCTCGCGAGCGTCGCGCGCGCCTGCTCGACCATCTCGGCCTCGTCTACCGAACCGGTGTCCGAGTACCCGATGTGGCAATGCGTATCCACCAAGCCGGGGACAATAAATCCCACCGACGGCGCGCTTTGCTCCTCGCTGACACGACGGATAACTCCCCCGTCGACACGCCAAGTGCCACGCACCCACGACGGGCGCTCGGCTGCGCTATCCGCCCACAGGGCGAGGCCGGAGAACTCCATGCCTCAGAGCTGGCCGAGCATGCGCTTGACGTCATCCGGCAGATCGTCGATCGTCGGACGCGGAGCGGGGGCCTCCTGGGCAACACCGAAGGAGGAACCCTGGGGTGCGCTGCGCTCAGACGGGGGCAGCATGGCCTCGAGTTCCTGCTGGCGGCGCTTCGCGGGGTTACCGGAGCGTGCGCTCTTCTTCATGCGAGCACGCTGGGCCTGAGCCTTGCGGGCGTTGGCCTTCTGCTTCGCCTTGCCGCCGCGACCGGGCAGTGCGCCCATGCCGGGAACACCGCCACCCATCTGGCCCATCTGCGCCATCATTTCGCGCGCAGCCTCGAAACGCTGGACGAGCTGGTTCACCTCGGTGACAGTCGTGCCGGAACCGCGTGCGATACGCGCTCGACGCGAGCCGTTAAGGATCGACACGTCCTCGCGCTCGGCCGGGGTCATCGAGCGGACGATGGCCTCCACACGATCGACCTCGCGCTCATCGAAGTTCTCGATCTGCTCGCGCATCTGGGCGGCACCCGGGATCATGCCGAGCATCTTCTTCATCGAGCCGAGCTTCTTGATCTGCTGCAGCTGGCTCAGGAAGTCGCCAAGGGTGAGCTGGCCGGCCATTGCCTTGGCCGCAACCTTCTCCGCCTCCTCGGCGTCCATCTTCTTTTCGGCCTGCTCGATGAGGGTGAGGATGTCACCCATGTCGAGGATACGGCCCGCCATACGATCGGCGTGGAAGCGCTCAAAGTCGTCGAGGCCCTCGCCCGTCGAGGCAAACAGAATCGGCGCGCCGGTCACGCCGCGAACGGACAGTGCGGCACCACCGCGCGCATCGCCATCAAGCTTGGACAGGACGACGCCCGTGAAGCCGACGCCATCGCGGAAGGCCGTGGAGGTGGAGACCGCGTCCTGACCGACCATGGCGTCGAGGACGAACATGATCTCGTGGGGGTTCACGGCGTCGCGGATGGCGATCGCCTGCTCCATCATCTCCTGGTCGACGCCCAGGCGGCCGGCCGTATCGACGATGACCACGTTGATGCCGCTCTGGCGGGCGAACTCGACGCCACTACGCGCGACCTCGACGGGATTACCCACGCCGTTACCGGGCTCGGGTGCCCACACCTTGACGCCGGCTCGCTCACCGACAACCTGGAGCTGCTGGACGGCGTTGGGGCGCTGGAGGTCGGAGGCGACGAGGAGGACGGTCTTGCCTTCCTCGCGCAGCCACTTACCCAGCTTTCCGGCGAGCGTGGTCTTACCGGCGCCCTGGAGGCCGGCGAGCATGAAGACGGTCGGGCCGGACTCTGCGAAGTTCAGCTCACGCGTGGCACCACCGAGGATCTCGACGAGTTCCTCGTGCACGATGGAGACGACCTGCTGGCCCGGGTTGAGCGCCTTGGAGCGGGCTGCGCCGTAGGCCTTTTCGCGCACCTGCGTGGTGAACTGGCGAACGACGGGGAGCGCAACGTCCGCGTCGATGAGGGCGCGACGAATGTCGGAAATCGCGTGATCGACGTCCGACTCGGTCAGGACGCCGCGGCTGCGCAGGCTACGGAAGGACTGGGTCAGGCGATCTGACAGGTTTCCAAACACGTGTTTACTCCCAAGATGGCGGCTGTACTAGGCACAGGTTAGCGCACCTCGGCCCCGGGAGTCGTCTCACCGGGGCCGAGGTACGCGTCATGGTGGCGGGGTTCAGCCCTGCGCGGAACCCACAATGGCGTCGACGAAGCTCTGCGGATCGAAGGGGGCGAGATCGTCGGCACCCTCACCGAGGCCGACGAACTTCACCGGAACGCCCAGCGCACGCTGGACGGACACGACGATGCCGCCCTTGGCGGAACCGTCGAGCTTCGTCAGAACGATGCCGGTCACGCCGGTGGCCTCAGCAAAGACCTCGGCCTGCTTCATGCCGTTCTGGCCGGTGGTCGCGTCGAGCACCAGGAGTACCTCGGAGACCGGGGCCTGCTTGGTCATGACGCGCTTGATCTTGCCGAGCTCGTCCATCAGCGTGGACTTGTTCTGCAGGCGTCCCGCGGTGTCGACGAGAACGACGTCGACGTCACGCTCGACACCTTCGCGCACGGCTTCGAAAGCAACAGAGGCAGGGTCTGCACCCTCGCGGTCGCTGCGCACGACATCGACACCAACTCGCTCGCCCCACGTCGCCAGCTGATCGGCGGCGGCCGCGCGGAAGGTATCGGCGGCACCCAGAATCACGGACTTGTCTTCCGCGACGAGGATGCGCGCGAGCTTGCCAACGGTCGTGGTCTTTCCTGTACCGTTCACACCGACCATCAGGACGACCGCGGGCTTGACGGAGCCGTCGACCTCGGGGCGCTCGAGGTTGAGAGAGCGATCCATGGAGGGATCGACGAGGGCCAGGAGCTCCTCGCGAAGGATTTCGCGGATGCGCGCTTCGTCAGTCACGGACTCGACCGCGACGCGACGCTTGAGGGCGTCCATCAGCGTGTCAGTGGCCTCGAGGCCAAGGTCAGCGATGAGGAGGGATTCCTCGATCTCCTCCCAGTCGGCGGCACCGAGCTGGCCGCGGCTGAGAACGCCGAGGATCGCACGCCCAAGCGAGCCGGAAGACGCGAGGCGTTCGCGCAGGCGCTCCATGCGGCCGCGCACGGGTTCGGGGCGCTCGATGGACGAGGCCGGGGTTGCGGGAGCCTCGGGGCTCTGCTCGGGGGTGGGCTCGAGCTCATCTACCGGACCCGCTCGAGGCTGGTCCGTGTCATCACTCGGTGTCTCGGCGGGAGCCTCAGACGGAGCACCAGCCGGGGCCTGAACCTGTGGCTGAAGGGTCACGTCATCGGAAGAACGGCGCCGTGACGTCACGGCGACGCGAATAAGCACACCGATGAGCACGGCGACCGCCAGGGCGATAACAACCGCCCACGGCGACTGAAGGGAGGAAATAAAAGCGTCCATAGGGCCATTATCCCCTATGGACGCTCTTCACAGAAAACCTGAGTGCGGCATCACGAACTTAGGCCTGCGCTGACTCCTGTGTCGCCTGTGCGCCGCCATCAGCATGGCGACGTCCGCGGTCAAGACGCTCGCTGACACGGTCGGTCACAGTTTCGAGGCGGTCGATGCCGGGTAGGCGGTCAGCGTCAAAGTAGGCGCTCTTCGAGTCAGCGCTTTGCAGGAGCGAGTGCAGGGACGCCGTACGCGGTACCACGGGTCCGTCTGGTGAGGAGGAGGCACGCTTGGGTAGCGAGTGATGGGTCTTCACCTCATCGGCGATCTCTTCGCTCTCTCGCTTGATGACGCCCTTCCACTCGTCCGCGCTACGGCGCGACAACGCCAGGACAGCGACAACGCCGCCAGCGACGACGAGTACCAGAACGACGGTCAAAACGAGAATCAGTGCACCCTCAAGCATGTGTTTATCCTGCCCTACTAAAGCCTCACTACGCGACGATGCCACCCGCACATGCACGCATTGTGACGATGTTGTCACGAGGGCCGGGAACGTTTGTTCCCGGCCCTCGAATGTGTCAATAGCGCGTCAGTCGAGGTAGTCGCGCAGAACCTGCGAACGCGAGGGGTGGCGCAGCTTCGACATGGTCTTGGATTCAATCTGACGGATACGCTCGCGCGTCACGCCGTAGACCTTGCCGATCTCATCGAGAGTCTTCGGTTGGCCGTCGCCCAGGCCGAAGCGCATCGACACAACGCCGGCTTCACGCTCGGACAGCGTGTCCAGGACGTGGTGGAGCTGCTCCTGCAGCAGGGTAAAGGACACGGCGTCCGCAGGCACGATGGCCTCGGAGTCCTCGATGAGGTCACCGAACTCCGAGTCGCCGTCCTCGCCGAGAGGCGTGTGCAGCGAAATCGGCTCGCGACCATACTTCTGAACTTCGACAACCTTCTCGGCGGTCATGTCGAGTTCCTTTGCCAGTTCCTCGGGAGTGGGTTCGCGACCCAGATCCTGGAGCATCTGGCGCTGGACGCGCGCAAGCTTGTTGATAACCTCGACCATGTGCACAGGGATGCGGATCGTGCGAGCCTGGTCCGCCATCGCGCGGGTGATTGCCTGACGAATCCACCACGTGGCGTAGGTCGAGAACTTGTAGCCCTTCGTGTAATCGAACTTTTCGACAGCGCGAATAAGGCCCAGGTTACCTTCCTGGATCAGGTCCAGGAACTGCATACCGCGACCGGTGTAGCGCTTGGCAAGCGAAACAACGAGTCGAAGGTTCGCCTCGAGCAGGTGGTTCTTCGCCTGCTGACCGTCCTGCGCCAGGAAGTGCAGTTCACGTCGCTCGCGGCTGGTCATCTCATCGGCCTGGTTCTTCAGCTTGTACTCGGCGTATAGACCAGCCTCAATACGGCGCGCCAGGTCAACTTCCTGCTCAGCGTTTAGCAGCGAGACCTTGCCGATCTGCTTGAGATAGTCCTTGACCGGGTCCGCGGTCGCACCGGCAACCGTCACCTGCTGGATAGGCTCGTCGGTCTCGTCAGAGTCGGAGACGACGAAGCCACCCTTCACGTGAATACCGGCGTTGGTCCGCTCGCGCAGAGCAGCGCCCTCGGAGACCTTGGCGTCTTCGTCCTCGGAATCTTCCTCAGCGTCAGCCGTTTCCTCGTCGTCGGTGTCAGCCTCAAGCTCCGGATCCTCAAGGTCCTCTCCCGTGGGCTCGAAATCCACGTCCTCGGTGTCCTCGATCTCAGGAACGACCTCTTCGACGACCTCTTCTTCCTTCTTCTTACGTCCGCGAGGCTTCTTGGCAGCCTTCTCCTCGGTGTCGGCCTTCTTCGTCGTCTTCTTCGCAGCTGCCTTCTTGGCCGGGGCCTTCTTCGCGGGAGCCTTCTCCTCAACGACCTCGGCGGCGGCGTCCTTCTTCGTCGTCTTCTTGGCAGCGGCCTTCTTAGCCGGGGCCTTCTTCGCGGGAGCCTTCTCCTCGGCGACCGCGGCGTCGGCGTCCTTCTGGGTTGTCTTCTTCGCGGGAGCCTTCTTCGCGGCAGACTTCTTCGCGGCAGACTTCTTCGCGGCAGACTTCTTCTCGGCGGGGGCGCTAGCCGCGTCCGCCGTGGCCTTCTTGGCGCGCGTCGTCTTCTTCGCGGGGGTCGTCACCTCCGTGGTTTCCTCAGTCGTCGCGGAGTCCTTTGCCGAAGCGCGAGATGCACTCACACGGGTCCCTTTCATTGATGGGCATGCACAACAGAGCCGATTGCAAATCGGCATACCATCGCCAGTCTAGTGCCTTACCACGTAGTTTTCCTGGCGGTAGGTGTGAGGATGCCCCACCTTGAGACCACGCTTCCCCCGGCTCCTCAGTTAGAGTGGCCTCATGACTCTGAGCGACAGTTTCGCAACGCTGCGTCCCCATATCGACGAGGCGACGGCCACAAGCCTCGCCACCCTCCTCGCTCGCGCCGGCGCTTCAGGTAGATCCGAAGAGTTTTCGCGCGCTGTTCTCGCTTCCGTCTCCGGCGGCAAGCGCTTCCGCGCTCTGATGGCGCACGTCGGCTACGCGCTCAGCTCCGGCATCGCGCTCGACCAGGTGTCACTCCCCCACCTCAGTGCGGCTCTCGAGCTCTACCAGGCTAGTGCCCTCGTCCACGACGACATCATTGACAAGGCAGACGAGCGACGCGGGATGCCCACCCCGCACAGGACGCTTGCCCATCATCACGCATCCTCGTCGTGGATCGGGTCATCAACAGACTTCGGCCGTCACGCCGCCATCTTGGTCGGGGATTTCCTCTTTTCAGCGGCGACTGCCGCGGCGGATGAACAGGCGCTCACCCTGCGGCAGGACTGCGCGCGCGCCTTCGCGAGGCGCTTCGCGGACATGCACGCGGAAGTGGCGCTCGGCCAGTACCTAGATATCACCGCCGAACAAAGCCCGCTGGACCCGCAGCGCACGGACGCGTTGAGCACGAGCGATTCCCTCGAGGTCGCACTGCACAAGTCGGCGCGCTACTCGGTCGTTCACCCCGCCATTCTTGGCGCGATCTGCGGAGCGCCCTCGATTGACGGTGTCGCCGAGCTATTGAATGTCCTCGAGACGATCCTCACCCCGTGGGGCCTTGCGTTCCAGCTGCGCGACGACGACCTGGGCGTCTTCGGAGATCCGGCCGTGACCGGCAAACCCGCAGGCGATGACCTGCGCGAAGGAAAGCGCACCGCCCTACTCGCACTCACCTGGGAGGCGTCCTCCCCCGCCGAGCGCCGCGCGCTGACGGACGTTCTTGGGGTCACCGAGGCCTCGGCGGAGCAGATCGCAACCGCTACCGAGATCGTCGAGCGCAACGGGCGCGCCGCGCACGAAGCGGAGATTGCCCGCCTCGTGGCCGACGGTCATGCCGCGCTCGACGCCTCCAGCTTCACTGACGACGCTCGCGCCATGCTGCGCGAACTGTGCTCCATCCTCACCGCCCGACGCGCCTGACGCTGGCCCATGCGGCGGTCGGCACTCAGAAGGCCAGCGTCGAGGCGATGCGGTTCACGCGATGGTGGCGGCCCGACGTGAGCGCGTCGATGGGGCGCTCACCCAGTTCATCCTGTTCGGCATACAGCCACGCAAGCGACTCTTCTGCGGTGAAGCCATCATCGGCCAGAAGCGTCAGCGTGCCCTGCAGGAACGGAAGCGGTTCCCAGCCGTTCGCACCCTTGACGAGGACTTCCTGAGGAACACCGCGCACACCGTCGTCTCCGCGTGCCTCGATCAGGACGCGGTCACGGATCAACTGCTTGAGGCGACGCTCCTCGATGCCGAGGAGACGGCACACCTCGTCGGTGGGCAACACGGTGATATCAGCACTGGTCATGAGCGCAAGGTTACCCCATTCATGCGCCGCACCGACACTCACGCTTCCCGTATTTTCGCGAAAACTCTCATAGAATCAACCAAGTGAACGACGAACAGACATTCGACCAGACCGACCCGTTGATCGGGCTCCTGGTCGACGAACGATACCGAGTCACGCGCCGACTAGCCCGCGGCGGCATGGCAACCGTGTACATCGCACAAGACGAGCGCTTAGAGCGCCCCGTCGCCCTGAAAGTCATGCACCCGCACCTGGCGGACTCCCAGGATTTCGTCGCACGATTCCGTCGTGAGGCCCGATCGGCAGCCCGCATCGTTCACCCGGGTGTCGTGTCAGTCTTCGATCAGGGCGTGATCACCGGACAGGGCTTCCTCGTGATGGAGCTCATCGACGGAACTAATCTGCGCCAGCTCCTGCGAGCGCAGGGTGCCTTCACGATCCCGCAGGCGCTGCGCTACACGACCGACATTCTCGAGGCACTGCGCGCCGCTCACCGCGTCGGCGTTATTCACCGTGACATCAAGCCTGAGAATATTCTCGTTCCCACCGAAGGCCCCGCCAAGGTCACCGACTTTGGGTTGGCGCGCGCAGCCTCCGAGGTCTCGATGTCGTCAACGGGCAACATGCTCGGAACCGTCGCGTACATTGCGCCAGAGATCGCCACGACAGCCGAGGCCGACGCACGTTCAGACATCTACTCCGTAGGCATCATGCTCTACGAGATGCTCACGGGCTCCGTTCCGTGGGCGGGCGAGTCACCGCTGCAGATCGCAACCCACCACGTCTCCGACGATGTTCCCAGCCCGTCCGAGGCCCATCCGTGGATCCCCCGAGAGATCGACGACCTCGTCGCCGCCCTCACCGCCCGTGACCCCGCCTCTCGCCCCGCCGACGCATCGGATGCGATCGACCTAGTCGCGCGTGCGGCTGCAACGATCCCTTCAGAACTCGCTAGCCGACGTGCCGAGATCGCACCCTCCGACCGCGCTGACTCTTCGCAAATCAGCGCACTCAACACGGAGGTCATCTCCGCCCAGTTCACGCGTCCGCTGCCGCTCCCCGCACCGTCAACGCTCGCGACGGTCCACACCTCGTCCCCACTGCCCGAGGCTTCAGAGAACACGTCGACCAATACCTATAAGCGCGCGGCCCTGTGGGTGAGCCTCGTCGTCCTCCTGCTCGCGGCGGCAGGTATTGGCGGCAGCTGGTGGTGGACCGAGTATGGCCCGGGCTCCTACCTGACCATGCCCGCTACCGACGGTCGTCCTCTGGCAGAGGTGCAGGCTGAGCTGAACGCAATGGGCCTGGCATCCACCGTCGAGGAGGAGTTTTCGGACGACGTCGCGTCCGGATCGATCACCCGTTCCGATCCGGAGGGTGGCGAACCCGTCCATAAGCGGGCTGAGGTCCAGCTCTACGTGTCCAAGGGAGTGGACATGAAAAACGTGCCCGACGTTGCCGGCAAGAGTCAGGATGACGCGAAAAAGGCGCTCACGGAAGCCGGCCTGGCTCTCGGAGCAATCACCGACGCCTACTCTGAGGACGTGCCCCAGGGACAGGTCATCTCCCAGTCCGTTGCATCCGGAACGTCGGTGCCCCACGACACGGCTGTCGACGTCGTACTGTCCAAGGGCCGAGAGCCCCTGACGGTCCCCTCGCTGGGCGGGATGACCGCCGACGCCGCGAAGACCGCCATCGAGGCACTTGGCCTTGTCGCGACGCCGACCGAAGCCTTCTCCGACACGGTCGCCGAAGGACAGATCATCTCTCAGCAGACCAATGAGGGAACGATTCTGCACCGCGGCGACACCGTCGCCTACACCGTTTCCAAAGGCCCCGAAAAGGTCGCTGTTCCCGATGTCGTGGGGCGCCAGCGCCAGGAAGCGCGTACCATCCTCGAAAACGCCGGCTTCACCGTCCAGGAGGAAGCCATCCTCGGCGGCTTCTTCGGCACCGTCCGACAGACCGATCCTGCCGGTGGAACAATGCTGAAAAAGGGAAGCGTCGTCACGATCACGATCGTCTGACTCGCGTCCGCCCGCAGCGCTGACGCCCACTAAGAATCCCGGCCTCGTCCATGACAGACGAGGCCGGGATTCTTATCCGATCAGTTCTCCTCCGCGGAGGAACCCTTCGCCAGGTACTGAGCGACCTGGAAGGCCATCTCCAGGCTCTGCTGGTGGTTCAAACGCGGGTCCACGAGCGTCTCGTAGCGGTCGCGCAACGACTCATCGTCGATGTGCTCACTGCCGCCAATCACCTCGGTGACATCGTCGCCGGTGAGCTCAACGTGCAGGCCACCCGGCACCGTTCCCGTGGCCTCGTGGGCCTCGAAGAATCCACGGACCTCGTCCATGACCGTCTCGAAGCGACGCGTCTTGTAGCCAGTCGACGACGTGATCGTGTTGCCGTGCATCGGATCCGTCATCCACGTGATCGGGCGACCATCCTCGCGTGCGGCTTCCAAGAGCGGCGGAAGCGCCTCACGGATGCGACCGGCACCCATGCGCGTAATGAACGACAGGCGCCCATCCTCACCGTCCGGGTTGAGGCGATCAATGAGCGCGAGCATCTGATCCGGCGTGGTCGACGGGCCGAGCTTGACCCCAATCGGGTTACGAACACGCGACAGCAGCTCGATGTGAGCTCCCTCCTCCTCGCGCGTCCTCTCCCCCGCCCACAAGAAGTGAGCGGACGTGTTGTAGGGCTCGCCCGTCCGCGAATCGATGCGCGTCATGGCTGACTCGTACTCGAGCAGCAGCGCCTCGTGGGACGAATACAGGTCAACGTCGCGCAGCGTCTCAAAGTCGACGCCAGCGGCTCCCATGAACTTAATCGCCCGGTGGATGTCCTCGGCCAGCGACTCGTAGCGTGCGTAGGCCGGATTCGACATGAAACCCTGATTCCAGCGGTGCACCTGGCGCAGGTCGGCGTAGCCACCCTTCGTGAAGGCGCGGATCAGATTCAGCGTCGAGGCCGCGTGGTTGTACAGCGACAGAAGACGCTGCGGGTCGGGTTCGCGTGCTTCGGGCGTGAACTCGAAGGAGTTCACGGCGTCGCCACGGTAGCTGGGCAGTGTCACACCGTGGCGCGTTTCCATATCCGACGAACGCGGCTTCGCATACTGGCCAGCGATACGTCCGACCTTAATAACCGGCAGCGACGCGCCGTAGGTCAAGACGACCGCCATCTGCAGCAGCGTCTGAATCTTCAGGCGCACGTGGTCCGCCGTCGCCTCGGCGAATGTTTCGGCGCAGTCCCCGCCCATTAGGACGAAGGCCTCGCCGCGGGCAGCCGCACCCATCCACGTGCGCAGGTCGTCAACCTCCCCGGCGAACACGAGCGGCGGCTGACGGCGCAGCTGCGCCGTCACATCACTGAGGTGCTGCGAGTCCGCGTAGGAAGGCTGTTGGGCAGCGTCCAGGCCGCGCCACGTGTCCCAGGGAGCGAGCTCCCCAGACTCGGGCGACCACAGACGCTCGGGGACGCGGCGGGAGCGAGGCTTACGCACAGGCTCGCCGCCGCGTCCGGGAGTGATCGAAGGAATCACGCGAAGCGACTCACTCGCCGGCAGGCTCGACACTCTGGCCGATCTCGGCCATCATCTCGAGGAACCAGGGCTGGGAGATGTCGAAGGGCTTACCGCCCGCGATGCGCGGGAACGGGATGGCCTTCAGGCGATCGCCGTCTTCCTCGTCGTGGCCGATAACGCCGGACTCGCCCTTGAAGGCGCACTCGACGGCGAGGTCGGTCATGGACTTGATGAGGCGCAGGTCGTCGGCGTTGGCGCGCGAGGAACGCGAGAAGTAGCCCGACTTCTGAACCATGACCTTCTCGGCGTCGATCTTCTCGGCGAACTGCTTGGCGAACCACTGGCCGGGGTTGATCGTATCGAGCTTGACGTGGCCGAAGGGGTCACGCTGGACCTCGCCACCGGCAGCCTCGATCTCCGCGATGATCTCGGGCACGCCGGCGCCCTCGGACAGGAAGATGTTGACGTTGCCCTGCTCGTCCATGATGGCCTTGAGGCGCGCGGCCTCGGCGTCCAGGTCGATCTTCATCTCGGGCAGGAAGATGGCGTGGATGTCCCAACGCTCCTGCGACAGGCCGATCGAGGGCACCCACTCCTGGGTCTTCAGCCAGTCGTGGTAGCACTTCGAACCAGCGGCGGTCAGCCAACCGCAGTGGCGGCCCATGATCTCGTGGATGATGAGCATGCGCGGGTTGGAGCGGTGCTCGCCGATGACGTTCTGGGAGTACTCGGAGACCTCTTCAGCGGCGGTCCAGGCACCCAACGACTGGCGGATCGGCACAACGTCGTTGTCGATCGTCTTGGGCAGGCCCACGACGGTCAGGTGGTAATCGTGCTCCTCCAGGTAGGCGGCCAGATCGGCGGCCGTCGTGTTGGTGTCATCGCCACCGATGGTGTGCAGGACGTCGACGCCGTCGGCGCGCAGCTGCTCGGCGGCCTTCTGCAGCGGATCCTCATCCTCGGACACGAGGCCACGCTCGACCAGGTTCTTCTTGTTCGTCAGCTTGACGCGGGAGTTACCGATCGGGGAGCCGCCGAAACGGTGCAGGACGGCGGCGTGCTTGCGCGCTTCCTCGTCCACCAGCACGTAGTTGCCGGTGAGCAGGCCGTGGTAGCCGTTCTGGTAGGCGATGATCTCAACGGTGGGATCGATTTCGTTGTAGCGCTCAATGAGTCCGCCGACGGCGGAGGACAGGCACGGGGCGAAGCCACCTGCGGTCAGCAGGGCAACACGACGGACCGACATGAATGTCACCTTTCTCAGGTTGGTTAGGTACGGGCCCGCGCGCGTGCGCAGGGCACGGTTCATTCTACCCGGCTCACATCACGTTTCGCCAAGGACGCCCGTCCCACGGAACGCGATTGCAAGCACCAACCATCGGTGACGGCCCGGCCCTGTTACTCCTTGTCCGAGTCCTTCTCGCCGTCACTGCTCTCTTCCTCGGGAGCGGTCGGAACGGGCACCTCGGGGGCGGTGCGCCCACCGGGCGCGGGACGACCATTGGAGGGCACGGGCCCCTCGAAGGCGCCCTCTGCGGCGAGCTGCGCCTTCACGTCGGCGGCGTACAGATCGACGTATTCCTGGCCGGACAGGAGCATCAGGTTGTACATGATCTCGTCGGTGATGGCCCGCAGCACGTAGCGGTCCTTGTCGAGGCCGCGGTAGCGCGAGAAGTCCAGGGGCTCGCCGATCACCATGCCGATGTTCGTGCGCGAGGGGATCTTCTGGCCAATAGGCTGCGCCGCATGGGTTCCGATCATGGCAACGGGAATAACGGGGGCGCCGGACAGCAGAGCGAGGCGGGCAACGCCGGTCTTGCCGCGGTAGAGGCGTCCATCGGGACTGCGGGTGCCCTCGGGGTAGATGCCGAAGAGCTCACCGTCGCGCAGGCGCTTCAGACCGGCGTTGAGTGCGGCCTCGGATGCGCGACCTCCGGTGCGGTCAACGGGGATCGTGCCGACGGCGCGCATGAATTCCTTTGTCATCCACCCCTTGAGACCGGTGCCCGTAAAGTAGTCGGCCTTCCCCATGAAGACGACCTCACGGTCGAGCATCATCGGCAGGAAGACGGAGTCCCACACGGCGTTGTGGTTGGACGCGAGGATAGCGGGTCCCTCGGCAGGAATGTTTTCCTTGCCGCGGATCCACGGGTGATAGGCCGCCTTCAGAATGGGGCTGCCGGTCGCCTTGAGAGCCTGATAGAACGCCACTGTCACTCCTGAAGTCTCGACGGGCGCGCGAGCGCGCGAACGAATTAGTATCAACTGTATGACGAAACGAACTCCCGTGCGCGATTGTGGGGAAACCATAGCGCCCGGCGAATCGGCTCGTCCTTTCGCTCGATCAGTGGTCTCTGCGGCCCTGTCGAGGGCCTCGTCGGTGGAGCTTCAACCCAGCCTTGACGCCGTCGGGACGCCGGCCTCGGGCGGGCACTGGGTCGTCGTCGACCTCGAGACGACAGGCCTGGGCGCGGGTGCCGAAATTACGGAGATCGGCGCGGTGCTCGTTCGCGATGGCGCAGTCGTGGACGAGTTTTCCTCACTCGTCAAACCCTCGCGTCCTATCCCGCCATTCATCACGTCGCTGACGGGCATCACTCCCGCAATGGTGGCGGACGCGGACCCGATCGCGGCCGTCCTCGAGCGCTTCATGGAGTGGTCCAGCCTCGGCGCGGAGCGATCCCCCGTCCTCGTCGCGCATAACGCCTCCTTTGACGTGGGGTTCCTGCGCCGTGCGGCCCGTGCGTGCTCACGCCCATGGCCGCGCGTGCGCGTCGTCGACACGCTCGCCCTGGCTCGCCTCGCACTTCCTCGCCCACTCGTGCGCAACCACAAGCTGGGCACGATCGCCTCCTATTTCGGCACTGCCACCGTTCCCGAGCACCGCGCTCTCGGGGACGCTCGCGCGACGGCAGAGATCCTGCTCGGCTTTATCGACCTGCTCGCCGGAGCCGGAGCGACCGACGTCGAAGACCTCATCGCCCTGACGGACCAGGCTCCGGCCAGGCGCCCGACGACGCCTGACTTCGTGGCTGACCTGCCCGCTTCCCCCGGTGTCTATCACTTCATCGACACCGCAGGAGACACCCTCTACGTGGGATCAGCCTCGTCGCTGCGCTCGCGCGTGGGCAGCTACTACACGAAGGGCGAGAAGCGGCCGAAGGTTCAACGCATGGTGTCCCTGGCCGCGGGAGTGCGCCCCTATCCGACCGCCTCGATTCTCGAGGCACGCATCCGGGAGCTGCGCGACATCAAGGCTCTTGCGCCGCCCTACAACTCCGCGTCGAGGCGCCAGGGATCCCAGCACTGGGTCATCGCCGAGGCCGGCCGTCCCCGCGTGGTCGCTGCCGTCACGCTGGAGGACCTTCCACGCGCACTCGGGCCCTTTGGGACTCGAGCCCACGCGCAGCGGGCAGCGGGGGCGATCGACCGCGTCCTCTCGCAAGCCGATGCCGACTCCTCGGACGCGCTGCTCGACGAGGCCGTGGCCGCATCCTCGCTCACGGTGCCCCACGCACTCACTTCCCTCATGGAGCGATTGTCCGGCCAGGGGCTGTTCGAGGCGGCAGCCGCCGCACGCGACGAGCTGAGCGCGTATATCGCGGGGGTCGAGCGCTCGACGATGCGCCCGATCCTGGCGGCCCCGCGCATCGTGTGGGGCTCGCGTCGCGATGGCGGGGAGCCAGGCTGGATTCTGCACGTGGCCTCGCACGGGCGCCTCCTCAGTTCGGTCGTGGTGCCCCCGCGCTCTGATGCGTCCCCGTGGATCGATGTCCTCACCTCGACGGACCCCATCGAGACCGGCGGGATGGCCGCCTCAGTCGCCTCGTGGGCGGAGACTTCACTCCTGTGCTCCGAGCTGAGCCGAGAGGGAACGCGCCTCGTCGAATGGAACGGGCCGCTGCCCTGGTCCCAGTCTGCCGACAGCCCACTACGCGACGGGCGGCTGCGCGAGCTCTTGGCCCACGCAACCGCCCATCAGCGTCTGTCTCCGCGCGCCTAGCGCGCGAGGGTGTCATCCGTTCGAGGCAGCCACCCAACGCTCAACGAGTCGGGCGCCCGAACCATCGGCCAGCGCCGCAAGGGCGCGCTCGACGGCGCCGCGCATGCGGGGCTCGAAGTCGGCCCGCGTCACGGGGTTGTCCAGGCCTTCCCAGGCCAGGATGCCGGCGCCGACGTTGAGGGCGACAGCGTCGCGAACCGCGTCCGCCCCACCACCCGACAACACGTCGCGAGCAACCGCAGCGTTCTCGGACGCCTCGCCACCCGCGAGGTCCTCAATCGAGGAGGAGGCCATGCCCAGGGATTCGCGCGCATCGAACTCGGTTTCTACAACCGCTCCACCCGACACCAGCCACACCTGATTCGCATCGGTCGTCGTCAGCTCGTCGAGGCCGGTGTTCGCGCCACGGAATACGAGCGCGCTCAGCCCGCGCGACGCGTACACGCCCGCCATGAGACGCGCGTTCTCCTCGCGCGAGGCACCAATCGCGCACGCCTGGACGCGTGCCGGGTTCGTCAGCGGCCCCAGGACGTTAAACGCCGTGGGGAAGCCGAGGGCGCGGCGCACGGGGGCCGCGAAGCGCATCGAGGGGTGCATCTTGTTCGCAAACAGGAATGCGATGCCAACCTCGTCGAAGACGCGGCGCAGCGCGTCGGCGTCGAGGTCGAGGTTAACGCCGAGAGCCTCGATGACGTCCGCGGAACCCGACTTCGAGGTGGAGGCGCGGTTGCCGTGCTTGACCAGCGGAATCCCCATCGCGGCGAGCACGATGGCGGACATTGTTGAGATGTTGACGGTCTTGTATCCGTCGCCGCCCGTGCCCACGATGTCGAGCGCGCGGCTGGGCAGCTCGACGTGTGCCGCGTGATCCTGCATGCCGTCGGCCAGACCGTGGATCTCATCGACCGTGGCGCCCTTGATAGCCATCGCGGTCAGGAAGGACGCGAGACGTGCCTCGCCGAGTTCGCCGCTCATCACCTGGTCCATCAGCCAGTACGACTGGCCGTAGTCAAGGCTCTCGCCCGCGGTCAGGGCACCGATGATCGGCCCCCACTCCTGCGTGGCCATCACTTGGCTCCACGCAGCACGTCGGCGACGGTCTCCTGAAGAATGATCGGGTCGATCGGATCGGCCACGACGGCGGCTGCTCCGGCCCACGTCGCCAGCCACTCGTCCTGGGGGCGGGCGGTCAGGAAAACGATCGGGGGAACACCGTCACGGGTCTCGCGCAGATCCTGGGCGATCGACATGCCACCCTCCTTCTTCGACTCAGCGTCGAGGATCAGCATCGCGAAGTCCTGCTGATCGAAAGCATCGCGAACGCCGAAGCCCGTGGCGGCCTCGACCCATTCGATGCGAGGCGTGTCCTTGGACGCACGCAGCCCAACGCCGTTGATGACGGCACTTCGCTTATCCTTGTCGTCGCTGAAAACCAGGATTCGAACGGTTTCTTCACTCATGGAAGCTCTCCTTGCATATGTCGGCCAAATCGACGCGATGATCCCATTCTAACGGGTAGCGG
>NZ_ALCB01000051.1:0-9056 GCF_000282935.1 Actinomyces sp. ICM39 | reverse complement strand
CTCCCGCCCAGGCGCCCGCCGCGCCGCGCAAGACTCGCAAGCGCCGCGCTGCCGTCTCGACCGGCATTGTCGAGCCCGACGCGGCTCCCGCCCCCGTCGTCATCGACTTGCCCGCGCGCGCTGAGGTGAGCGCCCCGGCGGTGCCGACCAAGTCGACCGATGACATTGCGCTTCCCGAGGCGAGCGATCAGCCGCGCGTCAAGCGTCGTCGTCGCGCCGTATCGACCGGCATCGTTGACGCCGGTTAATGCTCCAGGCGCCGGGGGAGGGGCGATCATCCCTCCCCCGAGCGCAGGGTGTGGAATCGCACAGCACTTCACACCCGCCCGTGACCGTGCCGGCTTGCAATCCGGCGTGCGAATCGGCTAAATTTGATCGTCGGCGCAACAAGCGCCAACGGAATCATGACAATGAGACAAGTCCTCGGCAGTTTCGAGGCGCGATTCCGGTTACGAATACGAGAAGAGATGAGCTCCAACGTGGTCTACGCGATCGTCAAGGCTGGCGGCCGGCAGGAAAAGGTGTCCGTCGGTGACGTCGTCGTCGTCGACAAGCTGGCAGAAGAAATCGGTTCGAGCATCGAGCTCCAGCCGCTGATGCTGGTGGATGGCGACGCCATCACTGTTGACGCAGCCAAGCTGGGCAAGGTTTCCGTCAAGGCTGAGGTTGTTGACTCGGCCAAGGGCCCCAAGATTTCCATCATTAAGTACAAGAACAAGTCGGGCTACCGCAAGCGCCAGGGACACCGTCAGAAGATGTCGGTCGTCAAGATCACCGAGATCGCCTGAACCCGACGTTCCCACGAGCAGAAAGTAGCAACTGATGGCACATAAGAAGGGCCTTGGTTCCTCCCGTAACGGTCGCGACTCGAACGCGCAGCGCCTCGGCGTGAAGCGCTACGGCGGCCAGCTGGTCAACGCTGGTGAGATCCTCGTTCGTCAGCGCGGCACCCACTTCCACCCTGGCGACGGCGTTGGCCGTGGCAAGGATGACACCCTGTTCGCCCTGCGCGCCGGTGCGGTTGAGTTCGGCCGCAAGCGCGATCGCAAGGTCGTCAGCGTTTCGCCGGTCTCTGCCTGAGACCGCGCGCATAAAGGGCGTCCGGCGTTGCCGGGCGCCCTTTTCAACATTCATTTTCAGTCGTCAGGAGCAATAGTGGCAGACTTCGTGGATCGCGTGACTCTGCACGCGATGGGTGGCAACGGCGGTAACGGCGTTGCCTCGATTAAGCGTGAAAAGTTCAAGCCGCTGGCCGGCCCTGACGGCGGTGACGGCGGTAATGGCGGCTCGGTCATCCTAGAGGTGAGCGAGCAGGAGACCACGCTGCTGAACTACCACCGCAGCCCGCACCGCCGTGCGGATAACGGTACGCCCGGCATGGGTGACTTCCGCCAGGGAAAGACCGGCGCAGACATCATCTTGCCGGTTCCCGAGGGCACGGTCGTCAAGTCGATGTCGGGCGAGCTGCTCGCCGACTTGACGGGTGCGGGCGCCCGCTACGTGGTCGCCGAGGGTGGCCGCGGCGGCCTGGGCAACGCTGCGCTGGCATCGAAGGCTCGTAAGGCCCCCGGCTTCGCCCTGCTGGGCGAGCCCGGCGAGGAGCGCGACGTCATCCTTGAGCTGAAGTCCGTTGCGGACGTGGCTCTCGTCGGCTTCCCGTCGGCGGGTAAGTCATCGCTGATTGCGGCCCTGAGCTCGGCGCGCCCGAAGATCGCCGACTATCCCTTCACGACGCTGGTCCCGAACCTGGGTGTGGTGTCAGCCGGCGATACGCGCTACACGGTCGCCGACGTCCCTGGCCTGATCCCCGGTGCCTCCCAGGGACGAGGCCTCGGCCTGGATTTCCTGCGCCACATCGAACGCTGCGCCGTCATCGTGCACGTGCTCGACACCGCCGCCTTCGAGACCGATCGTGAGCCGGTTGAGGACCTGCGCATCATCGAGGCAGAGCTGGAGGCTTACCAGGGTGACCTGACGCAGGTCGAGGGCTACGTGCCGATCATGGAGCGCCCCCGCGTCATCGTCCTCAACAAGATCGATATTCCGGACGGGCGTGATCTCGCCGAGATTACGCGCCCGGACCTGGAGTCTTTCGGCTGGCCCGTCCTCGAGGTGTCCGCCGTGTCCCACGAGGGCCTCAAGGAGCTGTCCTTTGCTCTGGCCGCGATCGTTGAGGAGGAACGCGCGAAGCGTCCCGCCCTCGAGGCCGCCCGCCCCGTCATCCGTCCGAAGGCCGTCGGGCGTAGCGTGGAGATCACAGTGCGCAAGACCCGTAAGGATGGCGAAGAGGTCTTCCAGGTGCGCGGCGACAAGCCGGAGCGCTGGGTGCGTCAGACCGACTTCGCGAACGACGAGGCCGTGGGCTACCTTGCGGATCGCCTGAACGCCGCGGGCGTCGAGGACGAGCTGATGAAGGCCGGCGCGGTCGCCGGCGACACCGTCGTGATCGGCGACCTGGACGGAGGCGTCGTCTTCGACTGGGAGCCGACCCTCACAACCGGACCGGAGCTGCTGGGTTCGCGCGGCACCGACCTGCGCTTGGACCAGAACGCGCGCCCGAGCCGTAAGGAGCGCCGCGAGGTGTACCACCAGGTCATGGATGCCAAGACCGCTGCCCGTGACGAGCTGTGGACGGAGCGCCAGGCCGGGCACTGGACCGACGCGTCGGATCAGTCATGAGCGGAGTGTCCGCGGCTTCTCGCATCGTCGTTAAGATCGGCTCGTCGTCGCTCACGCGCGAGGACGGCGGCCTGGACCTGAATCGTATCGACTCGGTCGCGCGCCTCGTGGCGCGTTGGCGCGGGGCGGACCGCGAGGTCGTCATCGTGTCGTCGGGCGCGGTCGCAGCGGGCCTTGATCCGCTCGGCTTTACCTCCAAGCCGAAGGACCTGCCGAGTGTGCAGGCCGCCGCCGCGATGGGGCAGGGGCTCCTGATGGCACGGTGGACAGCCGCCTTCCAGGCGCACCACCTGGATGCCGCTCAGGTGCTGCTGACGACCGACGATGTCATGCGCCGCGACCACTACACGAACGTGCGCGCGTCGCTGACGCGACTCCTCGGGCTCGGTGTTGTCCCGATTCTCAACGAAAATGACGCGGTGACCACCCGCGAGCTGCGTTTTGGCGATAACGATCGTCTTGCCGCGCTCATTGCCCAGATGATCAAGGCCGACGCCCTCGTGCTGCTGACGGACGTCGACGGCCTCTACACGGCTCCTCCGGACCACCCGGGCTCGAAGCTGATCGAACGTGTCGAGAGCGCGGACGACCTCATGAGCGTGCTCGTGACGGGTGCGGGCTCGCGCGTGGGCACGGGCGGCATGGCAACGAAGGTGCAGGCCGCGATGCTGGCGACCACCAGCGGCATCGGCGTGCAGCTCGCCTGCGCCGATGCTCTGGAGTCGGTGCTCGCGGGCAAGAAGGTTGGCACGTGGTTCGAGCCTTCCCAGGAGCGTCCGGCCTCGCGCCGCCTGTGGATTGCCCACGTGGCACCGTCACGCGGCGAGATCATCGTTGACGAGGGTGCTGCGCATGCGATCACGGTCGGCAAGAAGTCTTTGCTGGTGGCCGGCGTGCGCTCGGTGCTCGGTCACTTCGAGGCGGGCGATGTCGTGGATGTTGCCTCGCCGACGGGTCTTGTCGCTCGAGGAGTCTCTGGATACGACTCCGACACGCTGGCCGAGATTGCCGGTTCGGGGACTGCCGAGCTGGCAGCAGCCGGACACGAGCATCCCCGGCCCGCGATTCACCGCGATGACCTGGCGGTGTTGGGCGACGCATTTTCCGCGCTGAGCGCTGACTGACGCGGCTTGAGGCGCTGACGTGTGTCATCATGGCCACGTGAATACTGCTGCAGATATTTCCCAGGTGACGGATGCCGCCCGCACGGCTGCTCGCGCTCTCGCGAATGCGACCACGCAGGCGAAGAATCGCGGTCTTGAGGCGATTGCCGCTGCGCTGGTGGAGCGCAGTGACCAGATCCTGGCCGCTAATGCTGAAGATGTCGCCCGCGGTCGCGCGGAGCAGATGAGCGAGGGCCTGCTGGATCGCCTCGCTCTGACCTCCGGTCGTATTCGTGGAATCGCCGAGGCCGTCCGCGAGATCGCGGGTCTGCCCGACCCGATCGGTCAGGTCGTTCGCGGAATGCGCACCGACATCGGCCTGCGCGTCACGCAGGAGCGAGTGCCTCTGGGCGTCATTGGCATCATTTACGAGGCCCGTCCGAACGTGACGATTGATGCCGCGACACTGGCGATTAAGGCCGGCAACGCGGTCGTGCTGCGCGGCGGAAGCGCCGCGCAGTCCTCGAACCGCGTGCTCATCGAGGTGTGCCGCGATGCGCTGACCTCCGTCGGCCTGCCCGCCGACGCGATTACCACTGTGGATCCGTGGGGACGTGCGGGCGCGCGTGCGATGATGCGTGCGCGTGGCGCGATTGACGCGCTGATTCCGCGAGGGGGAGCGGGGCTCATTAACGCTGTCGTCGAGGAGTCGCGTGTTCCGGTCATCGAGACCGGCACCGGGAACTGCCACGTGTACGTGGATGCCTCCGCCGACCTGGAGGCAGCCGAGGCCATCATCATGAACGCCAAGACGCAGCGCGTGGGCGTGTGCAACGCGGCGGAGACACTCCTGGTTCACGCCGACATCGCTCAGCGTTTCCTCGTCGCTGCCGTTACTCGCCTAACGACTGCGGGCGTGACGATTCACGCTGACGAGGCCACACGGGCCATCGTCGATGGCCAGCCGTCGATTGACGCGGACATGATTGTTGACGCCACCGAGGTCGACTGGGAGACCGAATACCTGTCGATGGACCTGGCGGTGCGCGTCGTCACCGATGTTGACGAGGCGATTGAGCACATCCGTCGCTATTCCTCGGGCCACACCGAGGGAATCGTTGCCTCCGACGTCGCCGCCGTGCGTGCGTTCCGTTCGGGCGTTGACGCGGCTGCGATTGCTGTGAACGCGTCGACGCGCTTTACGGACGGCGGACAGCTGGGCCTGGGCGCCGAGGTTGGTATCTCGACCCAGAAGCTGCACGCGCGCGGACCCATGGGCCTGACCGAGTTGACCACGACCACGTGGATCTACGAGGGAGAAGGAACGATCCGCCCGTGAGCGCGCAGGATAACCACACGGCGCAGGCCTCCGACGAGGCCTCGATCGAAAAGACCACCGAGGCCACAGCAGGGGCCACCGCAGCCCCGGCCTCGCCCCAGCATCCCCCGCGCGCGCTGCGTCGGCGCCGCGCGATCGGCATCATGGGCGGCACCTTTGATCCGATCCACCACGGTCACCTCGTTGCGGCCTCGGAGGTCATGGACGTCTTCGGCCTTGACCAGGTCGTGTTCGTTCCGGCCGCGATGCAGCCCTTTAAAGCTGGCCGTCACGTGACCTCGGCGGAGCATCGCTACCTGATGACGGTCGTTGCAACCGCCTCGAACCCTCGTTTTGCCGTGTCTCGCGTGGATATTGACCGCGGTGGGACGACCTACACGATCGATACGCTGGCGGATCTGTCTCGGGAATACCCGGACTCGGATTTCTACTTCATCACGGGTGCTGACGCGCTGGCGCAGATCGCGCAGTGGAAGGACGCCGATAAGCTCTTTGAGCAGGCGCACTTCATCGGCGTGACGCGCCCCGGGCACAACCTGTCGGATCCCGGCCTGCCGCACGAGTCCGTGTCGCTGCTGGAGGTCCCCGCCATGGCGATCTCGTCGACGGACTGCCGTACGCGCGTCGAAGAGGGCAAGCCGGTGTGGTACCTGGTGCCCGACGGCGTCGTCCAATACATCAACAAATACGGCCTGTACCGGTCCTAACCCAAGGAGAAACGTGAGCCTTCCCGACGCTACCGCAGAACTGGCGAGCCTGGTTGCTCGCGCCGCGCATGACCGCGGCGGCATCAACCCGGTGCTTGTCGACGTGACCAGCAAGCTCGCCCTGGCGGATGCCTTCGTGGTTGTTTCGGCGCCGACGGACCGTCAGGTGCGCGCCATCGCCGAGGACATCATGGATCGTATCTGGGCCGAGCATCAGCGCCGCCCCGCCCACATCGAGGGGCGTGCGGAGGGCACGTGGGTGCTCCTGGACTACTCGGATCTGCTCGTCCATGTCCTGTCCGAGGACGAGCGCGAGTACTACGCTCTCGAGCGCCTGTGGGGCGACTGCCCGGCAGTGCCGATCGACGTTGACACTGACGAGGCTCGTGCCGCTGCCGCGGAGCGTGCGGCTGCACACGGTGCGGAGGCCGCGCAGTGAGTGCTTCGCGAATCGTCCTGATGCGCCACGGGCAGACGGACTTCAACCTGGCGCGGCGCTTCCAAGGGCGCATCGATAAGCCCCTGAACGAGGCCGGACGATCCCAGGCAGCGGGCGCCGCCGGTGTGCTGGTGAGCCGCCTGTGCGAGCCGAGCGCCGAGGTTGGCATGATTGCCGCCGAAGATGGGCGCAGCTACGACGACGGGGGAGTGCGTATCGTGAGCTCGCCCCTGGGGCGCGCGGTGGATACCGCGACAATCGTCGCGCGTGTGTTCGATATCGCGGGCTACCCCTGCGAAGGGCCGGAGCTCGATGAACGGCTCACGGAGCGCTTTTACGGGAGCTTCGAGGGCAAGACCTACGAGGAGATCGCCAGCGAGCAGCCCGAGGCCTACGCGCAGTATCGCGCGCAGGGGGAGTGTGACCTCGCCGAGGTGGAACGCTCCGAGGTCGTGGGTGAGCGCGTTCGCGATGCTGTCTTGGAAGCGGCACGGGCATGCCGCGGGGACCAGTCTCTGATCGTCGTTTCGCACGGCTCCGCGATCGCGCGTGGCATCGTGTCGCTGCTGGGCCTGGATCCGGCGGTCTTCAACGGACTGCGAGGCGTGGACAACTGCCACTGGTCGGAACTCGTGCCCGTAGGGATGTCGACCTCCAAGAGCGCAGCTGTGACCGGGTGGAGGCTTGCCTCGCACAATATTGGCTCGCGTGAGGACATCCTCGGAGCATGACGACGCTCGGGCCCCTCGTTGCCGCAGATTACCAAGGTTTTTATCAGTTGTGACGAGGGGCACTGCATTGGATTTGCGCAATTGTCCGAGTGTTCGCTATTATTTATCAGGTCGCCAGGGCGACGAACTAAATAACGGGGCTATGGCGCAGTTGGTAGCGCGCTTCCATGGCATGGAAGAGGTCGGGGGTTCGAATCCCCCTAGCTCCACAGAAAATTTCGACATCCGGTTTCGGATGTCGATTTTTTTTGTTGCTTGAGCAGTGGTCGCGCTTGTGGTTGCAGCTTGGTCAGTTGTTTTATCTGAAATATAACGTTTTGGTATCGGCATGTGGGATGTTCAAAATCTGTCAAACCTAAAAAGCGTTGCAAAACGGTGTATTTGCCTGTAATTATTTACTCAAAAAACCTTGAAAAACAGCGTACCGCATGGAAAGATTTGTCTGTCTTTGTCTCATAGTGATAGGCCGGTAGCCAATGTCGTTCCAGCTCACTCGCACCCATACCTCGGTGGTTCTCGCCGCCACGACAATAGCAGCATCCCTCGTTGTTATCCCCACCCTCGCTGAGGGGACGGTGACGTCAGAGGATGCGTTCTGCAACTCTCTGTCCGGTGCGGAAGGCCGCATTACCGCGGAATATAACCCTCTGCTTGCCAGCTACGCTGCTGCAGCGGCAGGCAGCTCCTCTGTTTCCGCCGCCGATCCTGCGCGCGAGGCTGAGCTTCGTGCAGCTCTGGCTGATGCTCAGGCGGCCCTCGAGGCCGCTCAGCAGGCGGCGCTCCAGTCCACTCCCTCGGCTGGCGATGCCGCTGCCGCAACGTCGGCCACGACCGATCGCGGCCTCGACTGGGTTGACTGGTCTCAGGTCGACGATGCCACCCAGGCGCGCATCATTGAAGCGCTCATCGTTCAGAAGATGAATGCTTACCGTGCGAATGCTGGCCTGCCTGAGCTGGTTGTTTCTGACACTGTGACCACGGATGCGCGCGCGTGGAGCCAGCATATGTCCGACACGGACAACTTCAATCATGACCCCGACTATAAGTACTTCGGTGCGGGCAAGCTCGACGGTGGTGATACGTCCTACGCGGGCGAGAACATTGCCTACAACCACCGTGAGAACTTCGGGGACAAGTGGGGCGCCTACGGCACCACCAAGAACCCGATGCAGGCTGCGGATGCACTCTTCGATCAGTGGAAGAACTCCTCGGGCCATGACAAGAACATGCTCGCTCAGAACAATGTCGTGGGCGTGGGCGTGCACATCGCTAAGCACGGACAGTTCACCCGCATCTACGGAACGCAGAAGTTCTATGCGATCACCGGCGGCTCGCCTAACGTCTCCCGCTTCCACACCACGGGCGACACCGCCTCCGCCTACGGCTTCAACGGTGGCGCTTTCAATGCCGACAACACGAACTACGTCTCCGGTCTGGCTGGTGGCGGCGATGCGCAGCGTGCCAACTCCTGGCAGAACAAGGTGGGCTCGCTTCCCGGTGTCGCCCTCCCTGTCGACGTGTCGAGCCTTCCTGCCAAGGCTGGATCTGCTACTCCCTCGACCTCGACCCCCGCTCCCGTTGCGCCCACTGCTGACGCCGATAAGCAGCAGGCGGTGATCGACGCTCAGACCTCCGTGAACGAGGCCCAGGGTGCACTCGACGCCTACCTCGCTTCCGTGGCCGATGAGAAGCCGGCAGCGAGGCTCGCTGACATTGATGCGGAGCTCGATCGCGTCGCTGACTCCATCGCCGCCCAGACCTCCGTCCGTCCTGAAAAGGATGGTGGCGTGACTCTGAAGGCTGGCGGCCAGGCGGGCCGTTACCTGACCGCCGCTGAGTATCGCGAGGCTCTGACGCGCTGCACGACGCTGTCCGTCGATGCCTCGGATCGCCCTGTAAACCCGTCGATCGGTGAGGGCGAGCAGACGCCTGCCCCCGGAGCTGATGCTCCCGCCCCGCAGGATCCGGCCACCCAGACTCCTGCCCCGCAGAACCCTGTGACCCAGGCTCCTGCCCCGCAGAACCCTATGACCCAGGCTCCTGCCCCGCAGAACCCGA
>NZ_ALCB01000050.1:0-651 GCF_000282935.1 Actinomyces sp. ICM39 | reverse complement strand
GGCTCTTCGCATTTGAGGGTGTAGGTGTTGTGGGCGGGGTTGGGCGTGTCGTGGCTGGGTAGGGGTCGAGGTCTTCCGATGATGGGGGTTCCTACACCGTCCATCTGAAAGACCTCGACATGGCCAATACTATCTTTGATCGCCCTGATCTGAGCGTGTTCACGCGCCTGGATGACCTGGGCCTAGAAGTGACGGGCCAGCGCGTTGAGGCAGACCATGCAGTGTTGGCGTGCCGTATTACGGGTGAGGACCGGTGGTGTCGACGCTGCGGGTGCCAGGGCATTTCTCGTGACACGGTGGTCAGGCGCTTAGCTCACGAGCCCTGCGGGTGGCGTCCCACGATCTTGCATGTGAGCGTGCGCCGCTACCGGTGCGAGACGTGTGCTCACGTGTGGCGCCAAGACATGAGCCAAGCGGCCGATCCGCGCGCGAAGCTCTCGCGTGCGGCGGTGCGCTGGGCGCTGACGGGCCTGGTGGTCCACCATCTGACGGTGGCGCGCGTCGCCCAGGCCCTAGGCGTGTCCTGGAATAGCCGCCAATACTGCTGTCCTGGCTGAAGGGGCGCGCCTGCTGATCAATGATCCAGCACGGTGTGAAGGCGTGCGTGTCATTGGCGTGGATGAACATGTGTGGCGCCACACCCCCTACGGC
>NZ_ALCB01000049.1:0-5140 GCF_000282935.1 Actinomyces sp. ICM39 | reverse complement strand
TGGGTGATTGTTTAGTGTTGGCCCATTAGTACCAGTCGGCTCACGAGCACATTGCTGTGCTTCCACCTCTGGCCTATCAACCCGCTAGTCTGGCGGGGGCCTCTCACCCCACGAAGGGGGCGTGGAAACCTCATCTTGAAGCAGGCTTCCCGCTTAGATGCTTTCAGCGGTTATCCCTTCCGAACGTAGCCAACCAGCCATGCACCTGGCGGTACAACTGGCACACCAGAGGTTCGTCCATCCCGGTCCTCTCGTACTAGGGACGGCCCTTCTCAAGTTTCCTGCGCGCACAGAGGATAGGGACCGAACTGTCTCACGACGTTCTGAACCCAGCTCGCGTACCGCTTTAATGGGCGAACAGCCCAACCCTTGGGACCAACTCCAGCCCCAGGATGCGACGAGCCGACATCGAGGTGCCAAACCATGCCGTCGATATGGACTCTTGGGCAAGATCAGCCTGTTATCCCCGGGGTACCTTTTATCCGTTGAGCGACCACGCACCCACGTGCCATGGCCGGATCACTAGTTCCTGCTTTCGCACCTGCTCGACCCGTCGGTCTCACAGTCAAGCTCCCTTGTACACTTGCACTCGCCACCTGATTACCAACCAGGCTGAGGGAACCTTTGAGCGCCTCCGTTACATTTTAGGAGGCAACCGCCCCAGTTAAACTACCCACCAGGCACTGTCCCCAACCCGGATCACGGGTCTAGGTTGAGGTGACCGCTTGAACCAGAATGGTATTTCAACGACGACTCCA
This sequence comes from Actinomyces sp. ICM39, assembly GCF_000282935.1. Lineage (NCBI taxonomy): Bacteria > Bacillati > Actinomycetota > Actinomycetes > Actinomycetales > Actinomycetaceae > Actinomyces > Actinomyces sp. ICM39. The sequence continues at coordinate 4,382 of NZ_ALCB01000049.1, read as the reverse complement.
CCACCGCTGGCGCGGCAGCTTCACAGTCTCCCACCTATCCTACACAAGTCCAAGCGAACACCAATACCAAGCTATAGTAAAGGTCCCGGGGTCTTTCCGTCCTTCTGCGCGAAACGAGCATCTTTACTCGTACTGCAATTTCACCGAGTTCGCGGTTGAGACAGCGGAGAAGTCGTTACGCCATTCGTGCAGGTCGGAACTTACCCGACAAGGAATTTCGCTACCTTAGGATGGTTATAGTTACCACCGCCGTTTACTGGGGCTTAAATTCACCGCTTCACACCCACAAGGAGTGTTGACAGTTCCTCTTAACCTTCCAGCACCGGGCAGGCGTCAGTGCGTATACATCGCCTTACGGCTTCGCACGCACCTGTGTTTTTGATAAACAGTCGCTTCTCCCTATTCTCTGCGACCCCACAACCCCACCCACACGCTGGGCGCGGGGAAGTCACGGGGTCCTCCTTATCCCGAAGTTACGGAGGAATTTTGCCGAGTTCCTTAACCACGATTCACTCGAACGCCTCGGTATACTCTACCTGACCACCTGAGTCGGTTTAGGGTACGGGCGCGTTATGCCCTCACGTCGAGGCTTTTCTCGGCAGCTTAGGATCACCACAAGTCCACACACGCGTGTGTCCCTCATCAGTTCTCACCCTTATGCCTCCCGGATTTACCTGGGAGGCGGGCCACAACCTTAAATACGCACAACCATCGGCGCACTGCAGCTACCTGTCTGCGTCACCCCTGTTAACACGCTTGCCTACAATCACCGGGGCCCCAAGACCCACACACACCACAAAACCCGAAGGAATCATGGTGGCGTGAGCAAATTGGTTAGCACAATGACTTCAGCATGGGCGGTCATAACGCGGTACCAGAATATCAACTGGTTGTCCATCGACTACGCCTGTCGGCCTCGCCTTAGGACCCGACTAACCCAGGGCGGATAAACCTAGCCCTGGAACCCTTAGTCAATCGGCGCTGCGGATTCTCACCGCAGATTCGTTACTCATGCCTGCATTCTCACTCCCACACAATCCACCAGAAGTTCCCTCCAGGCTTCACCTCGTGCAGGACGCTCCCCTACCCAACAACACACCAGCACTCCAGTTCCTGGCGCCAGCATCGCGTGTTGTTGCCACAGCTTCGGCGGTACGCTTGAGCCCCGCTACATTGTCGGCGCAGAACCACTTGACCAGTGAGCTATTACGCACTCTTTCAAGGATGGCTGCTTCTAAGCCAACCTCCTGGTTGTCACCGCGACTCCACATCCTTTCCCACTTAGCGTACGCTTAGGGGCCTTAGCTGATGATCTGGGCTGTTTCCCTCTCGACTACGAAGCTTATCCCCCGCAGTCTCACTGCCGCGCTACACCTAATGGCATTCGGAGTTTGGCTGACGTCAGTAACCCATAGGGCCCATCGGCCATCCAGTAGCTCTACCTCCACCAGGGACCACGCGACGCTGCACCTAAATGCATTTCGGGGAGAACCAGCTATCACGGAGTTTGATTGGCCTTTCACCCCTACCCACAGTTCATCCCCCAGGTTTTCAACCCTGGTGGGTTCGGTCCTCCACACAGTCTTACCTCTGCTTCAACCTGACCATGGGTAGATCACCCCGCTTCGGGTCTAGAACACGCGACAGGCGCCATATTTCAGACTCGCTTTCGCTACGCATACCCCACACGGGTTAAGCACGCCACGTATCACTAACTCGCAGGCTCATTCTTCAAAAGGCACGCCATCACCCCACAAGGCTCTGACGGCTTACAGGCACACGGTTTCAGGTACTATTTCACTCCCCTCCCGGGGTACTTTTCACCATTCCCTCACGGTACTATGCACTATCGGTCATCAAGTAGTATTTAGGCTTACCAAGTGGTCTTGGCAGATTCACACGAGATTTCACGAGTCCCGCGCTACTCGGGTACCACACCCACACCACACAACACCAGTCCATCTACACGACTCTCACGCTCTTTGGTCAGCCTTCCCAGACTGTTCAACTCCCAACATCACATGGCGCGACCCTCCGGCAGAAGAGTCCAACATGGCCCCACAACACCAAACACGCAACGGCCGCCGCCTCTCACACGCATCTGGTTTAGCCTCCTCCGCTTTCGCTCGCCACTACTCACGGAATATCTTTTCCTGCGGGTACTGAGATGTTTCACTTCCCCGCGTTCCCCCCACCACCCTATACACGTTCAGATGATGGTAACCCAGCACAACCCAGGTTAGGTTCCCCCATTCGGACACCCTCGGATAATAACGCTCGCTCGCCAGCTCCCCGAGGCATATCGCAGGCCGCAACGTCCTTCATCAGCTCTTGATGCCAAGGCATCCACCGAATGCCCAATAAAACTAAACAAAACACAAAAAACAGTACAGAACAAATATGCTCGCAACCACTATACAAATCACAAACAACCCACCACACACAACCCACACCCAAAAGAAAACCCCTCCAGGCTGGCTGCGCAGGCAACCACCACCAACAGGCAGCGGACGCTCACACGGTGTTGAACGTGAACCCGACAGTGTGCTCGTTCGCTACAACATTTTTATGCCCAACCCAAAACACGCACCCACACCCACCACCCACTGTCGGGCAGTAAACACATGCAGGCACAAGAAAACAACCAGGCACAACCCAAACAGTCATGCCGCATTGTTCCCCACAAAACTGGGCTCCCTAGAAAGGAGGTGATCCAGCCGCACCTTCCGGTACGGCTACCTTGTTACGACTTCGTCCCAATCGCCAATCCCACCTTCGACCACTCCCCCCGCAAACGCGGTTAGGCCATGGGCTTCGGGTGTTACCAACTTTCGTGACGTGACGGGCGGTGTGTACAAGGCCCGAGAACGTATTCACCGCAGCGTTGCTGATCTGCGATTACTAGCGACTCCACCTTCATGGGGTCGAGTTGCAGACCCCAATCCGAACTGAGACTGGCTTTAAGGGATTCGCTCCACCTCACGATTTCGCAACCCTCTGTACCAACCATTGTAGCATGCGTGAAGCCCAAGACATAAGGGGCATGATGATTTGACGTCATCCCCACCTTCCTCCGAGTTAACCCCGGCAGTCCCCCACGAGTCCCCACCATCACGTGCTGGCAACATAGGGCAAGGGTTGCGCTCGTTGCGGGACTTAACCCAACATCTCACGACACGAGCTGACGACAACCATGCACCACCTGCACACGACCAACTAAATGCCACCACATCTCTGCAGTGTCGCCGTGCATGTCAAGCCTTGGTAAGGTTCTTCGCGTTGCATCGAATTAATCCGCATGCTCCGCCGCTTGTGCGGGCCCCCGTCAATTCCTTTGAGTTTTAGCCTTGCGGCCGTACTCCCCAGGCGGGGCACTTAAAGCGTTAGCTACGGCGCAGAAACCACGGGTGGCCCCCACACCTAGTGCCCAACGTTTACAGCGTGGACTACCAGGGTATCTAATCCTGTTCGCTCCCCACGCTTTCGCTCCTCAGCGTCAGTAACGGCCCAGAGACCCGCCTTCGCCACCGGTGTTCTTCCTGATATCTGCGCATTCCACCGCTACACCAGGAGTTCCAGTCTCCCCTACCGCACTCAAGTCAGCCCGTACCCACCGCACGCCCCCAGTTAAGCCAGAGGATTTCACGGCAGACGCGACCAACCGCCTACAAGCCCTTTACGCCCAATAATTCCGGACAACGCTCGCGCCCTACGTATTACCGCGGCTGCTGGCACGTAGTTAGCCGGCGCTTCTTTACCCACTACCCTCACCACAACCCAAAGTTGCGGCTTGACCATGAGCGAAAGAGGTTTACAACCCGAAGGCCGTCATCCCTCACGCGGCGTCGCTGCATCAGGCTTTCGCCCATTGTGCAATATTCCCCACTGCTGCCTCCCGTAGGAGTCTGGGCCGTATCTCAGTCCCAATGTGACCGGTCACCCTCTCAGGCCGGCTACCCGTCAAAGCCTTGGTAGGCCATCACCCCACCAACAAGCTGATAGGCCGCGAGCCCATCCCCCACCAGAAAAAACCTTTCCACCAACCCCCATGCGAAGATCAGTGAATATCCAGTATTAGCACCCGTTTCCGGGCGTTATCCCAAAGAAGGGGGCAGGTTACTCACGTGTTACTCACCCGTTCGCCACTCATCCACCCAGCAAGCTGGGCTTCAGCGTTCGACTTGCATGTGTTAAGCACGCCGCCAGCGTTCGTCCTGAGCCAGGATCAAACTCTCCGAACAAAAACAAAAACGTTAAAGCCCAGAAAAACCAACCAACCAAACAAGGCCAGCCAGCAATCCCAACCAAAAACACTCAAAAACAAAAAACAGGCATAAAAAAACAAACAAACACACTATCGAGTTCACAAACAACACCCACAC
>NZ_ALCB01000048.1:0-6657 GCF_000282935.1 Actinomyces sp. ICM39 | reverse complement strand
CCCGGAACACCCGTGGGGCCACACGCAACGCAAACGCGCGGCAGCCCAAGAGGGCCGCCGCGCGCTCACGCAGTCAGTCGAGCACTCAGCGCAGTCGCGCAGCCACCACCTCGGCGACCTGGACCGCGTTCAGGGCAGCGCCCTTGCGCAGGTTGTCGCCGGAGACGACGAGCACAAGCCCGCGGTTGCCGTCGACGGCCTGGTCGTGACGGATGCGGCCGACGAGGACCTCGTCGCGGCCGGCGGCCTCGAGCGGGGTCGGGACGTCGACGACGCGCACGCCGGGAGCCTCGGCCAGCAGGGCGCGCGCCTGGTCGGGCGTGATGTCGCCGGCGAACTCGGCGTGGATGGTGAGGGTGTGGCCGGTGTAGACGGGGACGCGCACGCAGGTGCCGGACACGGCGAGGTCCGGGGTATGCAGGATGCGGCGCGACTCGTTGCGCAGCTTCTGCTCCTCGTCGGTTTCCTCGGAGCCGTCGTCGACGATGGAGCCGGCGAGCGGCACGACGTCGAAGGCGATGGGCGCGACGTACACGCCGGGCTCGGGCAGGGTGACGGCGCGGCCGTCGAGGGCCAGGGCTGCCAGGTCCTGCTTGACGCCGGCCTCGATCTGGCTGGTCAGCTCGGCGACGCCGGCGCGGCCCGACCCGGAGACGGCCTGGTAGGAGGACACGAAGAGGCGCTTGATGCCACCCACGGCCTCGACGAGGGGCTTGAGGACGGGCATCGCGGCCATGGTGGTGCAGTTGGGGTTCGCGATGATGCCCTTGGGGCGGTTGTCGACGTCGTCGGGGTTGACCTCGGAGACGACGAGCGGAACCTCGGGGTCCTTGCGCCACGCGGAGGAGTTGTCGACGACGACCGCGCCGGCGGCCGCGAACTTGGGGGCGTACTCGCGCGAGGCGGTGGCGCCCGCGGAGAACACGGCAATGTCAATGCCGGAGTAGTCGGCCGTCGCAACGTCCTCGACGACGATGTCCTGTCCCTTCCAGGGCAGGGTCTGGCCCGCGGAGCGCGCGGACGAGAAGAAGCGAATCGTCTCGACCGGGAAGCCGCGCTCCTCCAGCAGGGCGCGCATAACTCGGCCGACCTGGCCGGTGGCGCCGACGACGGCGACATTGAATCCACTCATGGTGTTCTCCTTGTGTTGGTGCGCGCGCCCATACGACGGGGCGAACGCTGGGTGAAATCTATGGGGACGAGGCCGGGGCACACTCTCGGAAGCTCCGGGAGCACCGGAACCGCGCGGATGAGCGGAGCCCGCCCGGGCCTCGTCGATGAACGGTCAGCGGCCGGTGCCGCCGTAGACGACGGCTTCGGTTTCGGAGGCGTCGAGGCCGAAGGCGGTGTGGACGGCCTGGACGGCGCGGTCGAGGTCGTCGAGGCGAGTGACGACGGAGATGCGGATCTCGGAGGTGGAGATCAGGTCGATGTTGATGCCCGCGTCGGACAGGGCGCTGAAGAGGCGCGCGGAGACGCCGGGGTTGGTGCGCATGCCGACGCCGACGAGGCTGAGCTTGCCGATGTTGGGGTTGTAGCGCAGCTCGTTGAAGCCGATCTCGTCGCGGTGGGCTTCGAGGGCGTCGAGGGCCTTCTGCGCGTCGCCTTCGGGCAGGGTGAAGGTGATGTTGGCCTTGGTGGGGTCGGAGATCGGCAGGTTCTGGACGATCATGTCGATGTTGGCGCCGACCTCGGCGACGACGGCGAAGACGCGGGCGGCGACGCCGGGGCTATTCGGCACGTCGGTGACGGTGATCTTGTCCTGGGAGCGGTCGTGAGCGATACCGGAGATGACGGGCTTTTCCATGGCGTTTTCCTCGGGAGACTTCAGGGCTGCGTCGGGCACGAGGCCCTTGAGTTCAGGGTTTGCGGGGGAGTCGGAGATCCAGGTGCCGTTCTTTTCGGAGAACGAGGAGCGCACGTGCAGGGGGACCCCGTAGCGGCGCGCGAATTCGACGGCGCGCAGGTGGAGGATCTTGGCGCCGTGCGCGGCCATTTCCAGGGTTTCTTCCTGGGTGAGGGTGCGCAGGCGGTGGGCCTTGGGGACGATGCGCGGGTCGGCGGAGAAGAGGCCGTCGACGTCCGTGTAGATTTCGCAGACGTCGGCGTGGAGGGCGGCGGCGAGGGCGACGGCGGTCGTGTCGGATCCTCCGCGGCCCAGCGTGGTCACGTCGTCATCCTTGGAGATGCCCTGGAAGCCGGCGACGATGGCGACCTGGCCGTCCTTGATGGCGCGGGCGACGCGCTCGGGGACCATGCCGACGATCTGGGCGGCGCCGAAGCGGCTGTCGGTCTGGATGCCGGCCTGCGCGCCGGTGTAGGCGCGGGCTTCGACGCCGAGTTCGTTGACGGCCATCGCGAGGAGGGCCATCGAGATGCGCTCGCCGGCCGACAGGAGGATGTCCATTTCGCGCTCGGGCGGGTTGTCCGTGAGGGCTGCGGCCGAGTCGAGCAGGTCGTCGGTCGTGTCGCCCATCGCCGATACGACGACAACGACGCGGTGTCCCGCGTTGTGCGTGTCCACGATGCGCTGGGCGACGCGCTTCATGGCTTCGGTGTCGGCGACGGAAGAACCGCCGTACTTTTGCACGATCAGTGCCACTAGAGCCTCATTTCTATCTGTACGTGCCGATTCGCACGCCTTCGGGTGGCGCACGCCACCACAACAATCCTACGGCCCGCCAGGCATCGCGCCGGGTACGACCGGCATGTGGGCGCTGGTGACATGGGACGCGCCGGGGCGACCCAGGCCACACGGGCTCATATCGCCCGGAATTGCAACGATCCTGATCAGCGCGCGAAAACGCCGCCGTGCAGGCTCGCTCAGGCGGCGGGCAATGTCACGTGGATGACGGTCCCCTTCTCGGAGTCGGCCAGCCGCACGGACCCGCCCATCGCGCGGGCGAGCGACTCGACGATCGACATTCCCAGGCCCGAGGAGCCGCGGCCGTCGCGCGTGCGCGAGGAGTCCCCACGCACGAAACGGTCGAACACGCGGTCGCGGATCTCGGCCGGGATGCCGGGGCCGTCGTCCGCGACGCGCAGGGTCACCATGGACGAGGCCGGGGCGCCCTTGTCGGATTCCGCCCCCTGGGGGGCACGGGTGAGGGAGACGGTGACGCGGGTACCCGCGGGCGTGTGCACGCGGGCGTTCGCGAGGAGGTTCGTGAGGATCTGGCGCAGGGCCGCCTCATCGCCGAGGACTTGCACGTCGGCTGCCTCGCCGAGCTCCCACGCGTGGTCGGGAGCGACCACATGGGCGTCTGACAGAGCGTCCAGTATCAGCGGGATAACGTCGATATTCTCCCGTTTGAGAGCGCGGTCTCCGTCCAGGCGCGCCAGCGTCAGCATCTCCTCCACGAGGGACGCCATCCGCGCCCCCTCCGAGGAGATGCGCTCGAGCGCCTGGGTCCGGGAGGCCTCGTCAATGTCGCGACGCGCGAGCTGCGCGTAGCCCTGCACGGAGGCCAGCGGCGTGCGCAGCTCGTGCGAGGCATCGGCGACGAACTGGCGCAGCTTCGCCTCGCTGCGGGCGCGGCGCTCCATGCCGTCTTCGACCGCGTCGATCATCGAGTTCAGGGCCCCCGCGACATCCGCGACCTCAACGGGGCCGGAGGTGGCTTCCTCGCCGACGCGGGTCAGCTCCTCGGCGTTATCGGCGAGGTCGCGGCTCGCGATGTCGGCTGCTGCCGCGCGCACAACGCCGAGGGGACGCAGCTCGCGGCGCACCCACGCCCGACCGGCGAACCCGGCGGCAATCGCGACGACGAGGGACAGGCCCACCTCGACCGCGACAAGCATCATGACCACGTCATCGACGCTGTCCATCTGCACGCCCACGAGGACCGTCTTGCCATCGACGACCTGGGAAGTCACCCGGAACGTGCCCAACTCTTTGAGGCGCACGGTGTGCGGGGCACCATCCGTGGGCACCGCTGCCAGGATCGCCAGTGCAGGCTCATTCAGGTAGGTCACCGAGAAGTTCGAGACGACCGCGCCTGCCGCCTGCCCATCCTCGCTCACGTACTGGAGAGTGCCCTCGGCGATGCCGGAACCGCCAAACCCCGGTCCCTTGGGCCCGCCGGGGACAACAGGTCCACCGGGACGAGGCACACGCCCGCCAGACTGCTGGACAGCGCGGGCGCCCTCGTCGGAGTCGTCGTCGGAGTCGTCGTCCGCGTCCACCTCATCGTCCGGCGTGTCCTCGACATCCAGGTGTTCGCCCGCGCGCTGGGAGAGATGGTGCAGTTCTGAGTCCATGTTCCCGAGCATCCAGGAGCGCATCACCAACGTGGACGCCGCCACCATGACGATGAGCGCGAGGGCGACGCACGCAGCCAGCGCGCGCGAGAGACGCCCAGCCAGGGACGGTCGCCGCGTCACTGCGGCTCCCGCATGATGTAACCGGCGCCGCGCACCGTGCGAATGAGTGCCGGGCGATCCGCGTCAATCTTCTTACGCAGGTAGGAGATGTACAGCTCGACGACGTTGACCTGGCCGCCGAAGTCGTAGCTCCACACGGCGTCCAGAATCTTCTGCTTGGACAGCACGATTCCAACGTTTTCCATGAGATACCGGAGCAATTCGAACTCAGTGTTCGTTAACGTGATGTCTTCCCCGCCACGGCGCACATCGTGCGAGTCCACATCGAGGGTCAGATCGGCGACCTGCAGCACCGTCGACGCCGCCTGCTGGGTGCGCCCCGCGCGACGCAGCAGGCCCTCCACGCGGGCCGCCACCTCGTCCAGGTCGAAGGGCTTCGTCACGTAGTCGTCCGCGCCCGCACGCAATCCCTGCACGCGATCCGCGACCGCGTCGCGGGCGGTGAGGAAGAGGACCGGCAGCTCCGGGTCGCGAGCGCGCAGGCGCTCCAGCGTCTCCAGGCCATCCATGCGCGGCATCTGCACGTCGAGGATCACGACGTCCGGGTGGAAGCTCGTCGCCTTCGCCAGCGCATCCAGCCCGTCCTTCGCCGTGGCCGTCTCCCAGCCCTCATGGCGCAGGGCCTGCGAGAGCAGGTCCGCCAGCATCGCCTCGTCGTCAACAACCAGCACTCGGGGCGCGTCTGAGCTCGCCTGCATCGCCATCATGGACTCCTCATCTGTCACAGCATGGACCCTACGATTGTGTCACACGTGCGTCACCAACAGGGGGACGCGCGGCCCGCAGCCCGACAAACGCCGCAGGTCGCGGGCTCTACCTGCGCCGCGGCACTGTGGGCACCCGCTCCCACACAGCGCGAGTCCGCACCCGTCCGCGCGTCGAGAGCGCGAGGCAGCCACGGCCTCGTCGATAAGAGCCTACAGGCGGCGACGCCCCTCGAGTGCGCGACCCAGCGTCACCGAGTCCGCGTACTCCAGGTCCCCACCCATGGGCAGGCCCATCGCCAGGCGCGAGGTTTCGACCCCCATCGTGGAGAGCATGCGCGCCAGGTAGGCGGCCGTCGCCTCGCCTTCGACGTTCGGGTTGGTCGCCAGGATGACCTCGGTGACCGTACCGTCCGCGAGGCGGCTCATGAGCGAGGCGATGTTCAGCTGGTCGGGCCCCACCCCGTGGATCGGGTCGATGACGCCGCCGAGGACGTGGTAGCGACCGCGGAAGACGCGTGCGCCCTCGATCGCCTGGATGTCCTTGGGCTCCTGGACGACGCAGATTGCGCTGGGGTCGCGACGCACGTCGCGGCAGATGGAGCACTCGTCCTCTTCCGTGAGGTTGCCGCAGATGTCGCAGTGGCGCACGCGCCCGCGCACGGCGTTGATCGCGTCGACGAGGCGCGCGACGTCCTCGGGCTCTGCATCCAGCACATGCATGGCCATGCGCTGCGCGGACTTCGGGCCGATGCCCGGCAGCTGCCCGAACTGGTCGATGAGGTCGGCCAGGGCGCCGTCGTACATGTCAGTATCCTCCCTCGGTCATCTTCTCTTCGATGACGCGTCCGCCGAGGATCTCCAGGACCGCTGCCAGGCCGATCGTCTGCGAGTTTTCGATATTTTCGTCGTCGATGCTGGCGCTATCATCATCGGCCGCGTGGGTGCGGGTCGAGACGATGGCAGCCTCGCGCTGGGCCTTCTCGCGCAGGGAAGCCTCGGCGGCAGCGCGTCCGGTGAGCGGCCCATCGGACGTGTCTGTGGTGTCGCGCTGGGATTCCGGGGCGCCGAATCCGGGCGCGGGATCCGACGTGGGCTCGGGGGCTGCGGCCAGCCAGGCCGGGGCCTGCGTCGGGGCGCTCGGTGCAGCGCTGATCGGGGTCACGTCGGCGGGGGCCGAGGACTCGGGCGGGGTCCACGAGTCCGCGCCGTCGTCGAAGTTCACGGACGCGCCGCCCGGGATCACGACCGGGTCGCCCCAGCCGGTCGGGGTCGACGGGGTGTGCGCGGCGGGCTCGATGGGAGCGTCGTCGAAGACGGGGGACGAGGCCGGCTCGGCCTGCGCAGGTGCGCCCGCCGGCTGCTCGGTGGGCTCCGGGTCGCCCGGGTAGCGGAAGACCGTGAAGGAGTGCTTGCGCGGGGCTGCGTCGCCGCTCGGGGACGAGGCCTGTGAGGCCTCGGGCGCCTCAGCGGACACCTGGGCGAGGGCACGGGCGGCACGCTCGGGCATCGCGGGACGCTCGGCGGGCCGGGGATCCTCAACCTGGGCGATCGGTGCCGCTGCGGGCGC
>NZ_ALCB01000047.1:0-9053 GCF_000282935.1 Actinomyces sp. ICM39 | reverse complement strand
CCGCCCACGGGCGCACCAAGCAGCCCGGCCCCGCAGCAGGATCCGACGGCACCCGGAACACCCGTGGGGTCTGAAGCGACTACGACTCTGAGACCTCGCCGCGCGGCTCGCGCAGGGACAGGCCGCGGTAGCGGTTGATGGCGGCACCCACGTCGATGAGGCGCGGACGCGCCAGGAACGCCGGGTAGGAGCGGGCGCCGAACTTGCAGACGGCGTCCAGGCCCTCGGAGGCGAGGCGCCGGCCGAGCTTGGCCATGAGGTCGGGCATGGACTGCTTGCCAGCCATCTCCTCGAGGACGCCGCGCACGCACCAGGCGATGGCCTCGGCCTGCCCGGGGTCGACGACTGCGGCGACGTCGGAAATGTCGACGGTCGAACGGTCGATGGTCAGCACGGTCGTGCCCGAGGCCTTGGTGCGCGGGCGGTCCACGCGGGCCTTTGCGGCGGGCACGCGGGGTGCCGCCTCCCAGCTGGTGGGGGCGTCGGTGCGGGGGCGCGGCAGGTCGGCCACGACCTCGCGTGCGCGGGAGGTGACGTCGAGGCAGCGGTAGTTGTCCATCATGAGGACCCGGTCGGCGGCGTCGAGGAACGCGCCGGAGCCGCCGACGACCATGATGAGGGAGACCCCGGCCTCGGTGAGGGAAGTGACGCGGTCGACGAGGGGCGTGATGGGTTCCTTCTCGGCGGCGACGAGGTCGCGCATGCGCGTGTCGCGGATGAGGAGGTTGGTGGCGGAGGTGTCCTCGTCGATGAGGAGCGTGCGCGCGCCCAACTCGAGGGATTCGATGATGGAGGCGGCCTGCGAGGTGGAGCCGGACGCGTTTTCGGTGGAGAAGGACGTGGTGTCGGCGCCGCCGGGCAGGTGGGTGATGAACGGCGAGATATCAACGCCGGTGACAGCTCGCCCGTCGGCGGCGCGCACCTTCGTGGCGGTGGGGTCGGTGGCGACGAGCTCGCGGCCGTCGCCGGGGATGTGCGCGTACACGCCCTGGGCGATGGCCTCGAGGAGCGTGGACTTGCCGTGGTAGCCGCCGCCCACGATGAGGGTCAGACCCGGGGGGATCGCCATGCCACTCACCTCGCCGGCGTGCGGCAGGGTGACGGTGGCGCGCAGGGTCTCGGGGGCATCGAAAGCGACGACGCCGTCACCCGTCAGGGGCGTCTCGGACACGCCGGATCGGCGCGCCAACAGGGCTTCGTCTGCGACGAAGGACACCCAGCCGCGTTCCTCGAGGATGCCCTGGAGGGCGCGGTAGTCCTCGTAGGCGGCGACGTGGCCGAGGAGGCGCGAGCGCTTGCGGGTCGTGTCCGGGTCCTCGGAGACGAAGTCGAAGCAGTCCATGACGATGTTGGGCACGTCCACGTCGAAGAGGCGGGCGGCGCTCTTGCCGAGGATCGTGCGGCCTCGGGCAGGAAGCTTGACCTGGAAGCGCACCTCGACGCGGTCGGGCAGGACGGTCGCGTAGGAACGCTGGAGGATGAGGGCGCCGGCACGGGCAATCGACACGTCGCGGGTGTCGCGGGCGCGGATGGCCTCGTCGAAGGAGCGGGCAATAAAGTCCGCAGCCGCCAGGCGTGCGTCGGACGAGGCCAGGGCAGCCTCGGGCAGTCCCATGGCCTCGGGCGTCGACCAGGCGCGCAGGGACGAGGGCGGGGCGTAGGGATCTGCCTGCACGTGATCGATCGCGAGGGTGAAGTCTCCGTAATCCCAGGCACCCAGGGCGTTCTTGTAGAAGCCGTAGGGGCGTCCGTCCGCGTATCGCAGCTGGTCGAGGAGGTCTGCGTCGGTTCCAGCGATGGCGCGCGAGGGGGCTTCGTATCGGGGAGTCATGCTCTCAAGAATACAGGCGAAGCCCGCGAGAACAGGGATACCGTTCTCGCGGGCTTCTGTGGCATTGGGCGGGGACGCGGAAGCGCCCTCACACCGGTTGTTACAGTTCGCTCATCACGGCGAAAACAACGAACAGGACACCGAGCAGCAGCTGGAGGCCGGCCATCACGATCGTGACGATCATCGCGATCTTCGAGATGTTGACGAAGTTCTGCGGGGCGCCGTCACGCTTCGCCTTCACGTGCAGGACGATCGCGGCGATCATCGCGGGGACCGACAGGACAATGGTGAAAAAGAGCCAGCTGAAGACCGAGACGCCGATGGCCACGAACGAGCCAATCTGGATGTACGAGAAGTCCTTGCCCGCCGAGGGAGCGTACATCGGTTGGCCGTACATGGGCTGCCCGTAGGCCTGCTGAGGCTGTCCGTACGCGCCCTGGGGCTGGCCGTAGCCCTGCTGAGGCTGGCCGTAAGCGCCCTGAGGCATGCCCTGCGGGGCCTGACCGTACTGCGCGTACTGGTTCGTGCCGGGCTGGGCGAACTGGGGCTGCTGGGCCTGGCCGGGAGCGACAAAAGCATCCTGCTGCGGGAGCGCCGAGGCCGTACCGGCACCTTCGGGCGCGTAGGGTTGCACAGCAGCCGAGGAAGCGCCGACACCCTCAGGCGCGTAGGGCTGCTGGGCCTGGGCGGAAGCCCCGTAAGCATCCTGCTGAGGGGCGTACGAAGCGGCACCGGCCCCCTCCGGCGCGTAGGGCTGCGCAGCGGCATCCGCGGGGGTCGGGTTCAGGGGGTCGCTCACTGGAGACTCCAATTCATCTATCCGTTTAATTCCGTGAGGAATCCTATCAGCACTATTCGACGAAAAAGTGTGAGGCCCGGATCAAGAATCGATCCGGGCCTCACACGGTCAAGAACTCAGTAGCTCGAGCCACCCGCGAGGATAGCAATGATGGCGATGCCGTAGATCAGCACGACCGCCACGAGGATGACGATGTGGATGATCGAGCAGATCTTCGCAGCGTTACGCGCGCTCTGCACGTCCGTCGTGATATCGAGGGGGGCGCCGAGAGCCTGGGCCTCAGCCGTCATCTTGTTCGCCCAGTACCACATGCAGCCGGACAGGATGAGGCCGCCGAAAATGAAGCTCAGGAAGGAGGCGATACGAGCGGTCGAGGCGTTCGAACGGATCTTCTCGAGAGCCGGGTTCACCGCGTAGCCGGCCTGGCCGTACGCGCCCTGGGGGGCCTGGCCATACGCGGGCTGCGGGGCACCCTGGGGGGCCTGACCATACGCGGGCTGGCCGTACGCGCCCTGGGGGGCCTGGCCGTAGGCGGGCTGGTCGGCGGCGGTGTACTGGTTGATGGGATCGCTCATGGGATACTCCAAATGGAATAGTTCATCAGTTACGCGGCTCATCCTAGCGCACACATCGTGCCGTGCAGAAAAAACGAGGAGGGATGAGCGCTGCACCACTATCAATAAGAGAGATGCGCGCCCACAAGGGGCGCGCATCCGATATCCGTCGCTCGATCTCGTCAGTACCCCGACGACCCACCTGCAATGAGCAGAATAAGGAAGGGGAGAACAACGGAAACAAGGATCAAGAGCACGATGCCAACGATCTGAATGATGCTGCAGATCATCGCGATCTTCTTAGCGCCTTCCACGTCGTTGATCACGTCCATGGGGGCGTTGAGGCCCTGCGCCTCGGTCACGAGCATGCCACCCCAGATCCACGCACCGATCGACAGGATCGGCCCAATGGTCACGAAGCTGACAAACGCCATGATTCGAACCATCGACGCGTTCGAACGCACGCGCTCAACCGCGGGATTCAGGCTGTACCCCACGTTGCCATAGCCGGGCTGACCGTACCCACCCTGCGGCTGACCATAGGCCGGCATGCCGGGCTGGCCCCCATACCCGGGCTGACCTCCGTACGCGGGCTGCCCCGCGCCATACGCAGGCTGAGAACCGTACGCCGCCTGAGCGCCGTACATACCCTGCTGGTCGTAGCCGCCTTGGCCCCCGACGCCGCCGCCGTAGGGATTCATGGGATCGCTCATCGCTTACTCCGGGAAGATGTGAGGGGATTTACCTCCCACATCATACGAGTAGCTTTCCAAAAATCCGAATAGACGGCGAGGCTCACATACACCAAACCTACGAGTTTCCCGCGGACCGCGCCCCGGCCTCGTCCCTGACAAAACGGTGCGGGGGCCGGTGTCCCGACCCCCGCACCACCCGACAAACGGGCGTCACGTCACAGCATGCAGGACACGCAGCCCTCGACCTCCGTGCCCTCCAGGGCCATCTGGCGCAGGCGCATGTAGTACAGGGTCTTGATGCCCTTCTTCCACGCGTAGATGTAGGACTTGTTCAGGTCACGCGTCGTCACCGTATCCGGGTAGAACAGCGTGAGCGACAGGCCCTGATCCACGTGCTGGGTGGCCACCGCGTAGGTGTCGATGATCTTCTCCGGGCCGATCTCGTACGCGTCCTGGTAGTACTCCAGGTTCTCGTTCGACATGTAGGGCGCCGGGTAGTAGACGCGGCCGATCTTGCCTTCCTTGCGGATCTCCACGCGGGACACGATCGGGTGGATCGACGACGTCGAGTTGTTGATGTACGAGATGGAACCCGTCGGAGGCACGGCCTGCAGGTTCTGGTTGTACATGCCGTACTTGGCGACGTCGGCCGCCAGGGCCTCCCAGTCCGCCTGGGTCGGGACCTTGATCGACGAGGCGGCGAGCAGCTCGCGGCACTTGTCCGTGGTGGGGGCCCACTCCTCGTCGATGTACTTGCGGAAGAACTCGCCCGACGCGTACTTCGACTCCTCGAAGCCCTCGAAGGTCTCGCCGCGCTCGCGCGCGATCTTGCACGAGGCCTTGATGGCCTCGAACAGGACCGTCATGAAGTACATGTTCGTGAAGTCGAGGGCTTCCTCGGAACCGTAGTGCACGTGCTCGCGCGCCAGGTAACCGTGCAGGTTCATCTGGCCCAGGCCGATCGCGTGGCTCATCGCGTTGCCGCGGGCGATCGACGGGACCGAGCCGATGTCCGACAGGTCTGAGACGGCCGTCAGGCCGCGGATCGCCATCTCGATCGTCTTCGAGAAGTCGGGGGAATCCATGGTCTTCGCGATGTTGAGCGAGCCCAGGTTGCAGGAGATGTCCTTGCCGACGTGGTCGTAGGACAGGTCGTCGTTGTAGGTCGAGGCCTCGGACACCTGCAGGATCTCCGAGCACAGGTTCGACATGGTGATGCGGCCCTTGATCGGGTTCGCCTTGTTCACCGTGTCCTCGAAGACGATGTAGGGGTAGCCGGACTCGAACTGGATCTCCGCGATCGTCTGGAAGAAACGACGAGCGTTGATCTTGCGCTTGTGGATGCGACCGTCGTCCACCATCTCGTGGTACTTCTCCGTCACCGAAATCTCGGAGAAGGGCACGCCGTACACGCGCTCCACGTCGTAGGGGCTGAACAGGTACATGTCCTCGTTCTTGCGGGCCAGCTCGAACGTAATGTCCGGGATGACGACACCCAGGGACAGCGTCTTGATGCGGATCTTCTCGTCCGCGTTCTCACGCTTGGTGTCCAGGAACTGCATGATGTCCGGGTGGTGCGCGTGCAGGTACACAGCGCCCGCGCCCTGACGTGCGCCCAGCTGGTTCGCGTAAGAGAAGGAGTCCTCGAGCAGCTTCATGACCGGCACGACGCCGCTGGACTGATTCTGAATCTTCTTAATGGGGGCGCCCGACTCACGCAGGTTCGTCAGCTGCAGGGCGACGCCGCCGCCGCGCTTGGACAGCTGCAGGGCGGAGTTGATGCCGCGCGCGATCGACTCCATGTTGTCCTCGATGCGCAGCAGGAAGCAGGAGACCAGCTCGCCGCGCGCCGCCTTGCCGGCGTTGAGGAAGGTCGGGGTGGCCGGCTGGAAGCGGCCCGTCATGATCTCATCGACAAAGCTACGAGCCAGCTCGATGTCGCCGCGCGCCAGGTACAGGGACACCATGGCGACGCGATCCTCGAAGCGCTCCAGGTAGCGCTTACCGTCGAAGGTTTTAAGCGTGTACGACGTGTAGTACTTGAACGCGCCCAGGAACGTCGGGAAGCGGAACTTGTGGGCGTAGGCCTGCTTGTACAGCTCCTTGATGTCCGCGAAGTCGTACTGGTCCAGGACGTGCTTCTCGTAGTAGCCCTCGTCCACCAGGTACTTCAGCTTCTCTTCCAGGTCGTGGAAGAACACCGTGTTCTGGTTGACGTGCTGAAGGAAGTACTGGCGAGCCGCCGCACGGTCCGCGTCGAACTGGATGTGTCCGTTCGCGTCGTACAGGTTAAGCTGCGCGTTCAGCGCGTGGTAGTCCAGCTCCGGGGAGGGAGCTTCCTCTACGCCTGTGTCGGTGTAGTTTTCTGCCAAAACTGTTCCAGTCCTTCACGAACTCTGGAGACGTCCTCGGGCGTGCCGAGGAGCTCGAACTTATACATGTGGGGGACCCCCAGCTTGGCCGCGATAATGTCGCCCGCGATGCAGTAGGCCTTGCCGAAGTTGGTGTTTCCCGACGAGATGACGCCCCTGCACAGGACTCGATTGTCGGGGTCATTGAGGAACCTGATGACCTGCTTGGGCACCGCTCCCTTGATATTTCCACCGCCGTAGGTGGGCACGATGAGCACGTACTCGTCGGTCACGCGCAGGGGTTCATCCTTGGGAAGCAACGGGATTCGCGCCGCCGGGAGGCCGAGTTTTTCGACAAAACGGCGGGTGTTGCCCGTCGCCGACGAAAAGTAGACGACGCTGCCCATGATGATCCTTCCTGCTTGGCGGGATGCTGAACCTCTAGTGTCTCACCCCCGAGGCCCGGGCGGTGTTGCCTCGCACGCGTGTCCCATGTGGGATGATCGACGCGCCCGGCTCGGCGGGTGAACATGGTCGTTGGCGGTGTGTGTATATGGTCTCGGGCGGCGGCCCCCAATAGCCGATGAGCCGCCATTTTCCCTGTTTCCACGACGGGTTCGCACGCCGCTCATGCGAGCGTATCCGCGCCGTTTGCGAAGGCTACGCCCCGGCCTCGTCCCCGCCCGGATACGCGAAAGCCCCGGCCTCGCGGCCGGGACTTATCGGCGCGTCTCAGGCCTGCAGCGCCAGGGGGGCAGCTGCGGCGGCGACAGCCTTGATGCGGTCGGGGCGGAAGCCGGACCAGTGGTCCTCGCCGGCCACGACGACGGGGGCCTGCTGGTAGCCGAGGCCCTTAATGAAGGCGAGGGATTCCGTGTCCTGGGTGACGTCGATCTTCTCGTAGGAGACGCCCTGCTTGTCGAGTGCGCGGTAGGTCGCGTCGCACTGGGGGCAGCGGGGCTTGGAGTAGACGGTGATCGACATGTTCGTGTCTCCTTGCGGCTCGAGGCCGGACGTTGGCATCCTGTGTTGTCTTTCTGGCGGCTCGTTCGCCGCGAACACGACAACACTACACCTCGTGGCCGCCCGCGCAAGCGACCCCTAGATGTTGTGTGTAACGCCGTGACTGTGGATGAGACTGAAGGGGCCTGTGGACGGAGCGGGCGGTCAGGATCTCGGAGGAGCCTTCGAGGTTTGTTGCACCCTGCGCGCGAGTGCACGAAGATGCGCGCAAACATTGGGGTTTGCGGCTAACCTACGGGCACATCTAGGGGCCTCCAACACCCCTACACACCCCTGCGCACCCTGTGGACGAACACATCACCACCCTGTGTATAACCACTTGCCAACCACCTAAAAGATGTCGAGCGTCACACTCAGTGGTGGGTCTCTTGGGCGTGTCGCACCCGCACATCTAGGGGTCGTTGGCGACTAAGCGCCCCTAGATATAGGGGTCTGCGGCTTTTTCTGCGAAATGGCTGGAATCTTGCGGAAAGCCGGTCACAAGGGGGCTGAGTGAGGCGCCCATGCGCACCTCCAGCGGGAGGTGCGCCCTAGATCTAGGGGATGGCACGAGCCCTACATCTAGGGGGGCGGGACGCGACCTAGACCAAGGGGCTAACGCTCAACCAACATCTAGGGCCTGGATGCTCCCTGCATCTAGGCAGCACCTCCCAGCCACTGCACTCGAGCAGGCTCTACGCCTCGACAAAGCGCGCCCGACACAGCCCCACAACGACTCCCCTCAAGAAAGTCGCATGCAATTCCACAACACAAGTGACGCAACGTTACCTACTGGGACGAACAAGCAAGATGCTCGCAAGGAATTGCATGCGAAATTACTGAGCGGCGACCAGAAGCGCCGGGCACGAGCAGTTTGGATTGATCCACGTGGCTCACCAACCTGGTTGCGCCCTATTGGACCCCCAGCCAACTCACACCAACCTCTAGCGTCATGACACCAAGTCTCCGCCGGTACAAAACTCGCCCAGCACACCTCCTCACGGGCCACACCGGTACAAAACTCGCCCAGCACAGGCCCTTCATCGGCACATCCGGTACAAAACTCGCCCAGCACACCAAAAAACGCCAATTTTGGGCACTTTTTCGCCTGCAGGGCGAATATAGTCACGCTCGCGGCTCAACCAAGCAGAGCAGGGCGAAAATTGTCACCCACAGGGCACGGAAACACGAGCGTCTTGAAAGAAAAATCGCCCCTGCACGAGGTGCTAAGGGCCGTCGTGAAACATTTTTCGCCCATGCACGTTCACAAGAGCCATTTTTGGCCCATTTCAACCGAGCAGGGGCGATATTTCTTTCACTGCGGATGCATGCCAAGCACTGGAGCAATCCGCTGGGGCGATATTTCTTTCAGGACTAGACCAAGACCACCGACCGAGCCTCCGATCCTGACACGCCGAAACAGACACCAGCAACCTGGCGGCGCCGACGTGATGCGCGCCGAAGGGCTCGGAGGGCACAGCACGGCGGCGGTGAGGGCGGCAGAGCCAGAGAGCACACGCGCCCCAAGCCCCACCCGATTGGAGGCCACCGCGTGGCCTGCGGGGCCTGGCCGCGGTGCCGGAGGGCGACGGCAGGGCCTGGCCGGGCTTCGAGGCGACGCGCCGATCCAGACAACAGCGACCGGGCCCCACTGGTGTGGAGGGCGCCGGAGGGACCGGAGGGCCTGGCCGCGGTGCCGGAGGGCGACGGCAGGGCCTGGCCAGGCTTCGAGACGACGCGTTCAGCCACACATCAGCGACACAGAGCCGCCGGAGTGGAGGGCCTGGCTGCGGCGGCTGTGGGCGGCGGCGGGGCCTGGCC
>NZ_ALCB01000046.1:0-1366 GCF_000282935.1 Actinomyces sp. ICM39 | reverse complement strand
AGGGCCTCGCGGGCCTCGCGCGCGCCGAAACGGCCCGAGGAGGCCTCATGCGACGACGGCGCGGAAGCCTCTCGCGGCGCTCCCCCACCGGTCATGCCGACCGTTCCCTGCACGGGCCCAGGGGCGGGCGCGGCGGTGGGAGTCGGCACAAGGATGCGCCCAACGAGGAGCTCGAGCTGCAGGCGGGGCGAGGTCGCGCCCGTCATGGCTCGCAGGGCCTCGTCGGTCAGGTCGGCTGCGCGGGACAGGCCGTGTGGCCCCCAGTTCTGGGCCTGGCGCTGCATACGCTCGAACTGGTCGTGCGGGGTGTCCGCCAGGACGTCGCGCGCGCCGTCCCCGGCGACCGCGATGATGAGGAGGTCGCGCAGTCGCTGGAGGAGGTCCTCGACGAAGCGGCGCGGGTCGTGGCCGGACTCGACCATGCGCTCGACGACGCGGAAGGCTGCGGCGCCGTCGCCGCCCGCGAGAGCGTCGACGGATTCATCCAGCAGGGCGGAGTCCGTGTAGCCGAGCAGCGCGACGGCCGTCTGATAGGTGACCTGGCCGTCGATCGCGCCGGCCATCAGCTGGTCGAGCACCGAGAGAGTGTCGCGCACCGAGCCGCCGCCCGCGCGCATGACGAGGGTCAGGACGCCCTCGCCGACTCCGATGTGCTCCTCGGCGCACAGGCCCGTCAGGTAGGGGCCGAGGACGTCCGGTGGCACCAGGCGGAACGGGTAGTGGTGGGTGCGCGAGCGGATCGTGCCGATGACGCGCTCAGGTTCCGTGGTCGCGAAGACGAACTTGACGTGCTCGGGCGGCTCCTCGACGAGCTTGAGCAGCGCGTTGAAGCCCTGGTTCGTGACCATGTGGGCTTCGTCGATGATGAAGATCTTGTAGCGGTCACGCACCGGCGCGAAGGTGGCGCGCTCGCGCAGGTCGCGAGCGTCGTCAACGCCGCCGTGTGAGGCCGCGTCGATCTCGACGACGTCGAGCGAGCCGGGGCCGCCGGTGGCCAGCTCACGGCACGATTCGCACTGGCCGCACGGGGTGTCCGTGGGGCCCTGTGCGCAGTTCAGGCAGCGCGCGAGGATGCGCGCCGAGGTGGTCTTGCCGCATCCGCGCGGCCCGGAGAACAGGTACGCGTGCGTCACGCGATTCGCGCGCAGCGCCGCCTTGAGCGGCTCCGTCACGTGTTCCTGGCCGATCACCTGGTCAAAGGTGTCGGGGCGATACCGGCGATACAGAGCTGTGGTCACCCTCCAAGCCTAGTTGTTCCCACCCTCATCTGCGCCCCGCGCCGCGCGTTCCACACGCTCTGTGGTCCTCGTTCATTGACGAGGCCGGGGCGGGGGCATGGGGTCAGGGCGGGGTGGGTATGCGGGAG
>NZ_ALCB01000045.1:0-14755 GCF_000282935.1 Actinomyces sp. ICM39 | reverse complement strand
ACGGCGAGCGGGCGGGCAGGCCTCGCGGCAGCCGGAGATCTGGCGGGGCTACGGCGGTGGCCGGGAATCTGGCGGGCTGCGGCCGGCACCGGAAAACAAACGGGGGAGTGGGCGTGCAGATATGAAAAACCGGCGACCCGAAGGCCGCCGGTTGTTTGTGCGTCATGGGGGACTTGAACCCTCAACCCGCTGATTAAGAGTCAGCTGCTCTGCCAATTGAGCTAATGACGCGGGGTACTTTCACTAGCCGGAGCCAGGAAAGCTGTGCGTCATGGGGGACTTGAACCCTCAACCCGCTGATTAAGAGTCAGCTGCTCTGCCAATTGAGCTAATGACGCGGGGGTTTTGCAACCGAAAGATAAATATACAGGCGCGATTCGCCCCGCGCAAGTCAATGAGGGCTGTCGTGGCCTATGTCGCACGCTCACCGGACGTGACTCACACGTGCACCTACAATGGGGCTTCAGACGAAAGGGGAACGCCATGTCGGACGCGTCGAGCACCTATTCCGCTGTCGTGGAGGACATCCTCAAGCTCGTGTGGAGCGCCGAGGAAGCTGGCCGCGACGGCGTCAAACCTAAGGATGTCTCCGAGCACATGGGAGTCGTCCCCTCGACCGCGACTGAAAACATCCAGCGCCTGGCTCGCCAGGGCCTCGTGACCCATGAGCGCTACGGCCGTGTGCGACTAACCCCGCAGGGGCGCGCCGTCGCTTTGGGCATGGTACGCCGCCACCGTCTGCTCGAAACCTACCTGCACGAGGCCCTTGGCTTTTCCTGGGATGAGGTCCACGAAGAGGCCGAGATCCTGGAACACGCAGTCTCCGATCGTCTTCTCGACCGGCTTGACCGCGTGCTTGGCTACCCGAGTCGCGACCCGCACGGGGATCCGATTCCGCGCGCCGACGGAACCAGCGATGACGTTGCAGGAAGCCCGCTCGACGCTCTCGACATCACCGCAGGGGGAGTCGTCGAGCGGCTGCCAGACCGGGACCCCGATGCGCTGCGCGCCTGGGAGGAGGCGGGTCTCGTGCCCGATGCCCATATCACCGTCGTCGCATCGGACTCCGCAGGAGTGACGGTCCTCCTCGACGATGGGCAGATGCTTCTCCTCGACCCCGCCCAGGCCTCGGGCATCGTCGTCCGGGACTGAGCTGCCCCAACGCGAGCCGACTCCCATCGACGAGGCCCGGAAACGATCCAGCCCGCCTGACCAAAGAGGCCGGGCGGGCTGGGAGCGCCCGTCGGTGGGCGCACAGGTGGGGCGTGGGCCTTAGACGAGCGCTGCGGAGGTCATCGACGGCGGAACGTGCGCGGCGTGACCGGCAGCCAGAAGAGCCTCGCGCAGAGTCGTGATCGCGCTATCGAGATCTTCGTCGCTGGCAGGGGCAGCGTTCGAGAGCAGCACGTCGGACTCGTCGCGCAGGGGAATCACGTGCAGGTGGGTGTGGGGGACCTCGAAGCCCGCAATGACGAGGCCCGCTCGAGCCACGCCGAAAGCCGACTTTTGGGCGAGGCCGATCGCGCGTGCGACCTTCATGAGGTGCGCTGCCACGTCGGAGGGGGCGTCGGTCCACGCCTCGTAGGGGGTGCGAGGGACGACGAGGACGTGTCCGGGCGAGGTGGGCTCGATCGTTGCGAAGGCGACGCACAGGTCGTCGGCCCACACGAAGCGACCGGACCAGGCGCCGGAGATGATGTTTTCAAAGACGGTGCTCATGCGACTATTGTCACCCATTCGCGCCTGCTTCGGTAGGTGAGCGCATCCGGCGGGGTTGGCGGGCGTGAACTACCCTGGTGGGGAGTATTGTTACGCGACCCATCGTTAAGCGAGGAACGCACAGATGAGCGAAAATCCGCAGAGTGCCCCGGCCCAGCGCTACACCGCTGAGCTCGCAGGTCAGATCGAGACGAAGTGGCAGGACCGCTGGGAGGAGCTGGGCACGTTCTACGCGGACAACCCCACGGGCGACCTGGCTGGCCCGCTGGCCTCCCACAACCCCTTCTTCATTCTCGACATGTTCCCCTACCCCTCGGGTAAGGGCCTGCACGTGGGGCACCCGCTGGGCTACATCGCGACCGATACGCTGGCGCGCTACCGCCGCATGAAGGGCGACAACGTCCTGTACACGATGGGCTACGACGCCTTCGGCCTGCCCGCCGAGCAGTACGCCGTCCAGACCGGCCAGCACCCGGCCATCACCACGAACCAGAACATCGCGAACATGCGCCGCCAGCTGCGCCGCATGGGACTGTCCCACGACTCGCGCCGCTCCTTCGCCACGACCGACATCGAGTACGTGCACTGGACGCAGTGGATCTTCCTGCAGGTCTTCAACTCGTGGTTCGATCCCGAGGCGACGGCTCCCGACGGCTCCCAGGGTGCGGCCCGCCCGATCACTGAGCTGATCGCCAAGCTCGAGTCCGGCGAGATTCGCCCCGAGGATGGCTCCGACTACAACTCCCTGGACCGAGCCGCCCAGGCGAAGGTCGTCGACTCCTTCCGCCTCGCCTATGTCTCCGAGGCCCCCGTCAACTGGTGCCCCGGTCTGGGAACGGTCCTGGCCAACGAAGAGGTCACCGCCGACGGCCGCTCCGAGCGCGGCAACTACCCGGTTTTTAAGCGCAATCTGCGTCAGTGGATGATGCGTATCACCGCATACGGTAAGCGCCTGACCGACGACCTCGACACGATCAACTGGCCCGAAAAGGTGCGCACGATGCAGCGCAACTGGATCGGCCGCTCCGAGGGCGCGACCGTCCGCTTCGACGTGCCCGGCGCGCGCGAGGCTGGCGCTTCCCTCGACTCCCTGGACGTTTACACGACGCGCCCCGACACGCTGTTCGGCGCGACCTTCATGGTCGTGGCCCCCGAGCACCCGATCCTCGGCGGAACCGTCGGCGGCGACGCCGACGATGAGGCCGCCCTCACCCTGCCCGCCTCCTGGCCTGAGGGCACGAAGGACGCGTGGACGGGGGGCGCCGCCTCTCCGAAGGAGGCCGTGAGCGCGTACCGCGCCCAGGCCGCCGCGAAGTCCGAGGCGGAGCGTGCTGACGAAGAACGCACCAAGACCGGCGTGTTTACCGGCCTGTTCGGCATCGATCCGGTCAACGGCCGCCCGGTTCCGATCTTCGTTGCCGACTACGTTCTGTGGGGCTACGGCACCGGCGCCATCATGGCCGTTCCCGCGCACGACGACCGCGACTGGGCGTTCGCCCGCGCTTACGACCTCGACATCGTGCGCACGATTGGCCCGGCCGACGACCCCTACGGCCCCGACCTCGAGGCCGGCGCGTACACGGGCGATGGCGTGGCCGTTGACTCCGCGAACGACGAGATCGACCTGAATGGCCTGGCTAAGGATGAGGCCAAGGCCGCCATGATCGAGTGGCTGGTCGCCAAGGGCCTGGGCCACGGCACCGTCACCTACCGCCTGCGCGACTGGCTCTTCAGCCGCCAGCGCTACTGGGGCGAGCCCTTCCCGATCGTGTGGGACGAGGACGGCGTCGCGCACGCCCTGCCCGAGGACATGCTCCCCGTTGAGCTGCCCGAGGTCAGCGACTACAGCCCGCGCACCTTCGACGCGGACGACGCCGATTCCTCGCCCGAGGCCCCGCTGGGCCGCGCCGAGGACTGGGTGAACGTCACCCTCGACCTGGGCGATGGCCCCAAGACCTACCGCCGCGAGACCAACACGATGCCCCAGTGGGCGGGCTCGTGCTGGTACGAGATGCGCTACACCGACCCGACGAACGCGAAGCGTTTCTCCGGCGAGGAGAACCTGGCCTACTGGATGGGTCCGCGCGAGGGGAAGGTCAGCGGCGGTACCGACATGTACGTCGGCGGCGTCGAGCACGCGGTCCTGCACCTGCTCTACGCCCGCTTCTGGCAGAAGGTCCTCTTCGACCTGGGTCACGTGCCGGGATCCGAGCCCTTCCACACGCTCTTCAACCAGGGCTACGTGCAGGCCTACGCCTACACCGACGCGCGCGGCCAGTACGTGCCCGCCGATGAGGTCGAGGGCGACGAGACGACCGGCTTCACCTACAAGGGCGAGCCCGTCAACCGCGAGTACGGCAAGATGGGTAAGTCCCTGAAGAACATCGTCACGCCCGACGAGATGTACGACGCCTACGGCGCCGACGTCTTCCGCGTGTACGAGATGAGCATGGGCCCCCTCGACCTATCGCGCCCGTGGGAGACCCGCGCCGTCGTCGGCTCCCAGCGATTCCTGCAGCGCCTGTGGCGTAACGCGGTCGATGAGGAGACGGGCGAGCTCACGGTCACCGACGAGCCTGCGGACGACAAGACGCGTCGCCTCGTGGCCCGTACGATCGCCGAGGTGACCGAAGAGTACGAGAACCTGCGCATCAACACCGCGATCTCCAAGCTCATCGTCCTCAACAACCACCTGACCAGTCTGGACGCCGTTCCGCGCGACGCCATCGAGCCTCTGATCCTCATGCTCGCCCCGGTCGCCCCGCACCTGTGCGAGGAGCTGTGGAGCCGCCTGGGCCACGAGGCCTCCCTGGCCCGCGAGCCCTTCCCGGTCGTCGAGGATTCCTCGCTGCTGGAGGAAGACACGGTCACGGCCGTCATCCAGGTCAACGGCAAGGTCAAGGCCCGCATCGAGGTCGCTCCCTCCATCTCCGAGGAAGACCTCATCGCGGCCGCCCTGGCCGAGGCCCCGATCGTCAAGGCCCTCGGCGGGGCAGATCCCCTCAAGGTGATCGCCCGCGCGCCGAAGCTGGTCAACGTCGTCGTCAAGAAGTGAGGTCGCATGCCTGAAGGCGATGCAGTCCGTCGCCTAGCCGGTACCCTCGACGAGCTTTTCGTCGGGGGTATCGTCTCGGCCTCGTCCCCGCAGGGGCGCTTCGCGTCCTCCGCAGCCCTCCTCGACGGGTGGGTCATGCAGCGGGTGCGCGTGCACGGCAAACACATGTTCATCGGTTTCGTCCCGCCCATCGACGGTGAGACGTATGAGGCCGGGGTGGCCCTCCTGGAGGGCGCCGCGGCCGGCAGCGGGGAGCCGATCCTCGGCGAGGACGCTCCCTGGCCGGACCGGTGGGTGCACATCCACCTGGGCCTGTACGGCTGGTGGCGCTTCAACGGTGACGAGACCATCGTCGACGAGGGGCATGGCGTCGCTCACCGCATCCCCAACGTTCCGAAGGGGGAGTGGAACGGCCACTCCGAGACCCGCTGGGGCGAGGGCTTTGGCGAGGCCAAGGCGGGGGAGTGGGAGCCGCCGGAGCCGGTCGGTGCCGTGCGCCTGCGCCTGTTCAACGACCATGCGGTCGCTGACCTGGTGGGTCCCAACCGCTGTGACCTCATCACGGATGAGGAGCGCATCAAGGCAGAGTCGAAGCTGGGGCCGGATCCTCTGGACGCCGGGGCCCGCTCCGACGCCGAGGCCATGGAGCGTTTTGCCCAGGTCGCTCACTCCAAGAAGCGCGCGATTGGCGAGATCGTCATGGATCAGTCGATTATCGCGGGCGTGGGCAACATCTACCGTGCCGACGCCCTGTTCCTCGCGGGCATCTCGCCACACCGCAAGGGGGCCAATATCTCCATCAAGCGCCTGCGCGAGCTGTGGGTCCTGATCTGCGACCTCATGAACCGCGGCCTGGCCGCAGGTCGCCTGGACACGATGGACCCGGAGGAGGCCCCCAACCCGCCGATTGAGGGTGACGAGGAGGCATCGCGCTGGTACGTGTACCACCGCACGGACCGCCCGTGCCTGCGCTGCTCGACGCCGATCCGTGAGGCGCTCATGCAGAACCGACGCCTGTTCTGGTGTCCGTCCTGCCAGCGCTGAGCGCGCGAAGAACCGTCAGGGGAGTGCGGGCCGCAAGGCTCGCACTCCTCGACCTTTGTCAGGCAATCTCTTCGAATCCGAGGACCGAGTAGAGTTCGCGGGCTCCGCCGTGGCGCGTATCCAGGCGCAGGGCGAGGGTGTCGAATCCCCACTGTGAGCAGCGCGCGGCGACCTCGGAGACGAGGGCTGTCGCGATGCCGCGCCTGCGGTAGTCGGGGGCGACGATCAGGTCCACCACGAAGGGGCCGTCCGGCGCATCATCCCACGGGGATTCGCGGACGACGAGGATCGCTCCGACGAGCGTGCCACCGTCCCACGCGCCGATGAACGAGTCTTCGGTGGTCGCCCCGAAAGCGCCCTCAAACGTCAGGCGTAGTTCTTCGGAGGTTTCCAAGAGCGCCTCAGGCGTGACGTCGTCGTCGTACGCCTCGAGGGTGAGTACCGCGAGCGCGGGGATGTCGAATGTTGTGAGCGTGGCGATCTCAATACCCTGAGGCCGATTCGCCGCTGACAACGCGTCCAGGGGGGCATGTAGAGTTTGAGCTTCCATAAACCAACTATAGGTGAGGATGCTCACTTTGTCACGGGTCTTGAACGGATTCTCACAGACCGCATCTGATGAGGGCGAATGCCCCTCAGATGTAGAGGGCCGGCTCCTCGAAGAAGTAGTTGGGATCGACGATGAGGTCGCGGTCGCGCGTGTCCTTTTCGGGCTTGGGGAGCAGGCGCGCGGGCACGCCGATTGCCACGTTGCCGCAGGGCACGTCCTTGACGACGACGGCGTTCGCGCCGATCTTGACACCCGTGCCCACGGTGATGGGGCCTAGGACCTTCGCGCCCGCGCCAATCATGACGTGGTCGCCGACGGTGGGGTGGCGCTTGCCGGGAGTCATGGCGACGCCGCCGAGGGTGACGCCGTGGAAGATGACGACGTCGTTGCCGACCTCGGCCGTCTGGCCGATGACGACGCCCGTTGCGTGGTCGATGAAGACGCGGCGGCCAATGGTGGCCTCGGGGTGAATGTCCACGCCGGTGACCGCGCGGGCCATGGAGGACAGAACGCGCGCGGGGGTGCGTGCGCCGTGAGACCACAGGGCGTGGGACACTCGGTGCGTCCACAGGGCGTGTACGCCCGGGTACGTCAGTGCGATCTCCAGGGCGGAGGTAGCCGCGGGGTCGCGGCGCTGCGCCGTCACGAGGTCCTCGCGGAAGAGCCCGAGCGCCTTGGTAGGCAGGGCGCGCGACAGGGTCTTCGACAGGGCGCGTACGGTGAGCTTCACGAGTTCCTCCTGGATGGTCGACTCAGATGGGAACGCACAGGTGGCCCCGAATATTCCATCCGGGGCCACCTTAGCGCGTCAAGCGGGAAGGATCAGTCCTCGAGGCCCGCGAACAGCGCGGTCGAGAGGTAACGCTCACCCGTGTCGGGCAGGAGCGTGACGATCTTCTTGCCGGCCAGCTCGGGGCGGGTGGCGACGGCGGCCGTACCCGCGAGGGCGGCGCCGGAGGAGATGCCCACGAGCAGGCCCTCCTCGGCGGCCGCGCGGCGAGCGAACTCGAGCGCCTGGGCGGTCTCCACGGAAATGACCTCATCCACGATGCCAGCGTCGAAGGTCTCGGGCACGAAGTTGGGCATGAGGCCCTGGATGCCGTGCGGGCCGGGAGTGCCGCCCGTCAGCAGGGGAGACTCGGCGGGCTGAACGGCGATGATGCGCACGTTCGGGTTCTTCTCCTTGAGGACCTTCGCGACGCCCGAGATGGTGCCACCCGTGCCGACGCCGGCGACGAAGACGTCAACCTGGCCGTCGGTGTCGGCCCAGATCTCCTCGCCGGTGTGCGCCACGTGGGCAGCAGGGTTGGCGGGGTTGGTGAACTGGGAGGCGATGATGGCGCCGGGGCGCTCGGAGGCGATGCGCTCGGCCTCGGCAACGGCCGCGGAGACGCCGCCCTTCGGGTCGGTGAGGACCAGCTCGGCACCGAAGGCGCGCACGATCGCACGGCGCTCGACGGACATCGAGGCGGGCATGACGATGACGACCTTGTAGCCGCGTGCCGCGCCCACCATCGACAGGGCGATGCCCGTGTTACCGGAGGTGGCCTCGACGATCGTGCCGCCGGGGGCCAGGGCGCCCGAGGCCTCAGCCGCGTCGATGATCGAGCGGGCGATGCGGTCCTTCACGGAGGACGCGGGGTTGAAGGCCTCGACCTTGGCAACCACGTCAACGCCGTCACCGGCAACGTGGTTAATGCGGACGAGGGGGGTGCCACCGATCAGATCGGCGACGGTGGAGGCGATGCGAGCCATGAGAGGTCCTTCCTAAGCAGGTGTACCCCTGAATTGTCATCCCACGCGCGGAGCCTCGTCTAGTTCAATCCGCCGTGTTTCCACGTAGCGAAACTTTGCAACACCGGACGAGGCCTGGGCCAGGCATGCGTCAATGGAGTCTCGGTCGCTCGGATCGATGGCAATGCGCAGCGTGACGTCCGGGCCCCAGATCGTGTCGATGACCGCGGCTCCTCGCGCGCGCAGCTCGGCTTCAATGCGACCCGCGTCCCCGGGGTTCAACTGGGTTTCGAGGACGTCGCGCCCGACGAGGTATGCGATGGGGGCGCGGGCGACGGCCTCGGAGACTGAGGTGGAGTAGGCCCGCACGAGGCCACCCCCGCCCAGGAGGATTCCGCCGAAGTAGCGGGTGACGACCGCCGTCGCGTTCCACGTGTCGGAGGCGCGGAGGGCCTCCAGCATCGGGGTCCCGGCCGTGCCCGAGGGCTCGCCGTCGTCCGACGAATGCTGCAAAGGTGCGGCATCCGGCGGGTCGATCAGGTATGCGGAGCAGTTGTGGCGGGCCTGCGGATGCTCGGCTTTCACCGCGTCGATGAGGTCGCGTGCCTCCTCGGGAGTGTCCGTCCTAGCAAGCGTTGTAATGAATCGGGAACGCTTGATCTCAATCTCGTGGGTGAGGAGCGTGCCGGAGGCGAGCGTGCGAAGAGCGGACATGCGCTCAGTCTAAGGGAGAGAGCCTGCCTCAGTCTGTAACCAGGATCGCAGGCGCGTAGGCTCTCGCGATGTGCTTCAGAGTCTGGTCCGTGGTAGTCTTGTCGGGTTGTCGCCGTGCGCCCGCGTGGCGCACCGATCAGAATAGTCGTCGAGAAAGAAGAGGAGCGGTAAGACATGGCAGTTCCCAAGCGCAAGATGTCCCGTGCGAACACCCGCACCCGCCGGTCTACCTGGAAGGCTGATCTTACCGAGCTGAACACCGTCAAGGTTGCCGGCCGTGAGATCCGCGTGCCCCGCCGCCTGGCCAAGGCCTACAAGAACGGCCTCCTGGACGTCGAGGGCTGACCTCGCATCCACGCACGGGCCCGGGACTTGTCGTCCCGGGCCTTTGTCATGCCCACAATTCCTGAATACGCGCCCTTGACCCCAACGGTCGTCGGCGCGCACCCAATTCCAGTACCCGAAAAGGAATGCACATGAGCCTGCCGATGTCTCTGCCCGCCGCGAGCGGGGGAGTGGGCCACGGCCTCGTCGCCGCGTCGAGCACGAGTGGCACCGAGGGAGCCATCGTCTCCCTCTTCCTGATCGCCGCCGCTGCGGCTGTCGCGCCCCTGCTGTCCTCGCTCACGCGCAAGCGCGTGCCCGACGTCGTCTGGCTGCTCATCCTCGGCGTCATCATCGGGCCGAACGTTCTGGGGCTCGCATCCCTCACCGAGCCGATCTCCGTGTTCCGCGAGGTTGGCATGGGCATGCTCTTCCTCATCGCGGGCACCGAGATCGACGTGGAAGAGGTGCACGGACGGGCTGGGAGGCGTTCGCTGCTCACGTGGCTGGCGTGCTTCGGTATCGGCCTGGCCGTCTCCTGGGCGGCGGTCGCCGCGTCGGGGACGACGGGTGTCGCCACCGCCACCTACATCGCGCTCGCGATCGCGCTGACCTCGACGGCGCTCGGCACCCTGCTGCCCATCCTTATGGAGGCCGGCGTCATGGGGACGACGATCGGCAAGGCCGTCCTCGTCCACGGCGCCGTCGGCGAGCTCGCACCCATCATCGCTATGTCGCTCCTGCTGTCCGCGCGTAGCCCGTGGGCCGCGGCGATCGTTCTGTTGCTCTTCGCGTTGGCCACGGTCCTCGCGGTCGCCATCCCGACGCGCTTCATTCTCAAGCATCCCGCGATCGGGCGGACGATCCTCCACGGGGCGCAGACCTCGCAAAAGACGCTCATGCGCGTCGTCATGCTGGTCCTCACCGGCCTCATGGCGCTGTCCGCGGTCATGGAATTGGACATGGTGCTCGGCGCGTTCGCGGCCGGCATCATCGTCCGCGCGCTGGCGCCCGGCAACTTCACTATGGTCGAAGGCGAGCTGCGCACCCTCGGCTTCTCCTTCCTGATCCCGCTGTTCTTCGTCACCTCGGGCATGAATATCTCGCTCAGTGCCGTCGTGGGCTACCCCTTCCTGCTCGTCGCCTTCGTCGGCGCGATCCTCGTGGTGCGCGGCGTGCCCATCGTTCTTTTGGAACGCTTCCACGGATCGATCGAGCGCGTCGGCTGGACGGATGCGACGCGCATCGGTCTGTATGGCGCGACAGGCCTGCCGATCATCGTCGCCGTCACCGGACTGGGCGTCTCGACGGGTGTCCTGCCCTCGTGGCTCGCCTCCCTGCTTGTCGTCGCTGGCGCGTTGTCCGTGCTGCTCTTCCCGCTGCTCGCCTTCCTGCTGGGGCGCGCTGGTGGAAAGGCGCGCTAACCTCCGCTAGTCTTACAGGCGGCGCACCGCGCCACGCCTCCGTAGCTCAATGGATAGAGCAAGGGCCTTCTAATCCCGAGGTTGCAGGTTCGAGTCCTGTCGGAGGCGCCAGCTTGTGATGCGGGTGCTCCCACAAAGCATCGTTGTCGGTCGTTATGTGGCCTCCCGAACCGGGGTAGCGTGGCATAATGGGGGAGCCGAACAGTTGCCGCTGTTCGACTCCCCGGTTTCCGGGGTGGTCTTAGCTCCCCATCAGGGTGCTAAGCAGGAATGCGATCGCCCAGATCAGCTGCGGCAGTGTCGTGATCACTGCTACAGCGATCTGGGCTTTCTGCTTCCCGTCACAACCTCGCCGCCGTTGGGGCTGGCGATGGTCTTTAGCCATTGCCCAGTCACCTCCTCTCAACGGAACCACTCCCCGGCAGGAATGCAGGTGTCCCGGGGCGGTGCCGTGGAGGCAGCACTATCGTCGCACTGGGTACAGTCATTTCTGGCACGGATGTGAGACGGGCGCTGTCACAAACGCTCGTTCCGTGGACCCCTCCTGCGTCGCCTGCACGAAGGCGGACATACTGGGGTCATGAACGCACGAACGAACACCACCCGTCGCATGTGCGGGTCTATTCGTGCCCGAATGTGCAGCTGACGCCGACGTCCGCCAATCCTTAGGCTCGCGCTCCACCGCCACACCCCCGCGCCAACGCGCACTCACGTGGAAGCCAGCCGCCACCCGAGAGTTACACCGTGCCCTTCTCAGACGACGCCTACGCCTGTCCCTGCACCCACGACCACGAGCCCACGCTCCTGTCCTTCGAGGTCATGCCCCCGCGCAAGCCCTCCCTGGAAGAACCCTTCTGGAACACTGTCGACCAGCTGCTGCGCGTGCGTCCCGACTTCATGTCCGTCACATATGGCGCCGGCGGAAAGGATCGCTCCAACGCCCGCGCGACGGTCCGTCGCCTCGTGCGTGACACCCCGATCCAGCCGATCGCGCACCTGACCTGCGTGGGTAACTCGACCGAAGAGGTCGTCTCCACTGTCTACGACTACCTGGACTCTGGCGTGCGCACCTTCCTGGCGCTGCGCGGAGACCCGCCGGTGGGACAGGAAGGTTGGGAGCCCGGCCCGGGCGGCGTCGGCAGCGCCACTGAGCTCATTCACCTGATCCGCACCGTCGAAAAGCGCCGCTGCGACGCCCATCCGGGTGAGGCGCTGCGCTCCGCCTTCAAGCCTCTGACGATCGCCGTCGCCGCGTTCCCTGCAGGCAACCCTGCAGCCGGAACCACGCCCGCTCAGGAAGTCGAGCGCCTCCTCGTCAAGCAGGCCGCAGGCGCCTCCTTCGCGATTACGCAGCTCTTCTGGGACGCCGAGGTCTACGCCTCCTTCGTCGAACGCGCCCGCCGCGCCGGCGTCACCATCCCGATCGTGCCCGGCCTGCTGCCGGCCACCGACCCGGCCCGTCTGCGCCGCGTCCAAGACCTCACCGGTATTGAGGTCCCCGAATACCTGCTGACGACGCTCGCCGACTATCCCCACCAGGACGCGCGCGACGAGTTCGGCGCAGTCTTCGGCTCGCGCCTCATCCACTCCGTCCTGGAGGCGGGCGCACCCGGCGTCCACCTCTACACCTTCAACCGCTCCAAGCCCGTCTTGGACATCCTGGCCCTCATGGGAGTGAAGCCCGACCCGCTGCGGTCCCAGGCCTCGTCCCCCGAAACCCGCGCCTGAGGGCGCCACCATCCACCCTGCGGCAGGGTGCGGGGTCTCCCCGCGCACGCCGAACGAGTAGCACACCCAAGGAGAAAACCATGTCCGCTGCGACCACGCAGTTCCCCACCGCCACGATCCTGGCCTATCCGCGCATCGGCCGTGGCCGCGAGCTCAAGCGCGCCCTCGAGGCCCGCTGGGCCGGCCGCATCACCGAGGCCGAGCTGATCCAGGCCGCCAACGATCTGCGCAAGGAGAACCTCGCGCGCCTCGTCGAGCTTGGCCTGAACCCCTCCGACGCGTCCCTGGCCGACGCGCCCTCCCTGTACGACCACGTCCTGGACGCCACGATCCTCCTGGGTGCCATCCCGCCGCGCTTCGCCGGCCGCGAGGGCCTCGACCTCTACTTCGCGCTCGCCCGCGGTGACGACAAGGTCGGCCCCGAAGAGATGACGAAGTGGTTCGACACGAACTACCACTACCTCGTTCCCGAGATCGGCCCCGACACGCCCCTGCGCTTCGCCGACGACACGATCACCCGCCGCTTCACCGACGCCCGCGAGTGGGGCTACGTGACCCGCCCGGTTCTGGTCGGCCCCGTCACCTACCTGGCCCTAGCCAAGGCCGACCCGGCCACCCCCGACTTCGACCCGCTCACCCGCATCGACGAGGCCGTGGCCGCGTACGAGGAGGCGCTGGCCTCCCTGCACGCCGCCGGAGCCCCGTGGGTCCAGCTCGACGAGCCGGCCCTCACTTCCGACAACCTGTCGCGCACCCGCGTCGAGCTGGGCGAGCTGGCCGCCCGCGTCTACGAGCGCCTGGCCGCCTCTCAGAACCGTCCCCAGATCCTGCTCACCACGCCCTACGGCGACGCCTCCCACGCGGTTCCCGCCCTTGCCAAGACGGGCGTCGAGGCCCTCCACGTCGACACGCTGCGTGGCTCGCTGCCCGAGGGCGCCGACCTGTCCGGCGTCACCCTCGTCGTCGGCGCGGTCGACGGCCGCTACATCTGGCGCGCCGACCTGGCCCAGTTGCGCGACACCCTGAAGGCTGCTCAGGCCCTGGGTGCCGCCCGCGTCACCGTCGCCACCTCCAACTCCCTCCAGCACGTGCCTCACGACACCGCCCTGGAGACCTGGGACGACGCGACCCTCAACGAGAACCTGCACGCCTGGCTCGCCTTCGCCGACCAGAAGGTTCTCGAGGTCGTCACCCTCGCCCGCGGCGTGGATGAGGGCTGGGAAGCCATCGACGCCGAGGTCGCCGAGGCCACCCGGGTGCTCGAACAGCGCGCCGCCGCCCCCGGCGTCGTGCGCCCCGAGGTCCGCAGTCGCACCGCCGCCCTGACCGACGCCGACCGCGCCCGCGAGCCCTACCTCGAGCGCGAGGCCGCCCAGACCGAGCGTCTCCACCTGCCCCCGCTGCCCACGACGACCATCGGCTCGTTCCCGCAGACCACCGAGATCCGCAAGGCCCGCGCCGCCAACGCGCGCGGCGAACTGTCCGACGCGGACTACGAGGCCCGCATGCGCGAGGAGATCGCCTCGGTCATCACCCTCCAGGAGGAGCTGGGACTCGACATGCTCGTCCACGGCGAGGCCGAGCGTAACGACATGGTTCAGTACTTCGCCGAGCTGCTCGACGGCTTCGCTGCCACGCGCAACGGCTGGGTGCAGTCCTACGGCTCGCGCTGCACGCGTCCCTCCGTCCTGTGGGGCGACGTCTCGCGCCCCGCGCCCATGACCGTGGGCTGGACCAGCTACGCCCAGTCGCTCACCGACAAGCCCGTCAAGGGCATGCTCACCGGCCCCGTCACGATCATTGCGTGGTCCTTCCCGCGCAACGACCTGCCGCTCGGTGAAATCGCCGACCAGATCGGCCTGGCCCTGCGCGACGAGGTCTCCGATCTCGAGGCCGCCGGCATCGCCGCGATCCAGGTTGACGAGCCGGCCCTGCGTGAGCTCCTGCCCCTGGACGCCGACCGCCACGCCGACTACCTGAATTGGTCCGTGGGATCCTTCCGACTGGCCACCTCCTCGGTGCGCCCGGACACCCAGATCCACACGCACCTGTGCTACTCCGAGTTCGGCCAGATCATCGACGCCATCAAGGGCCTGGATGCCGACGTGACATCCATCGAGGCGGCCCGCTCCAAGATGGAGGTCGTCCCCGAGCTCGCCGAGGCCGGCTTTGACCACGGCATCGGCCCCGGCGTGTGGGACATCCACGCCCCCCGCGTCCCCAGCACCGAGGAGCTCGCCGAGCTCATCGGCCTGGCCGCCGACGCCGTTCCGGTCTCGCGCCTGTGGGTCAACCCCGACTGCGGCCTCAAGACCCGCGGCTACGAGGAAACAAAGGCGTCGCTGGACAACCTTGTCTCTGCTACTCGACAAGTGCGTGCCCAGCGCGGCCTGGAGAGCTGAGCGTTCTCCTAGGCGATAGGTGAGGGGCGGGCCCTATGGGTCCCGCCCCTCACCGTTTGCG
>NZ_ALCB01000044.1:0-7142 GCF_000282935.1 Actinomyces sp. ICM39 | reverse complement strand
CCGCCTGTACAGGTTGGGGCCGGGAGGTAAATCTCCCGGCCCCAACCTTGTGCGTTGATCAGATGGAAATTTCGTTAGGGAACATCGATGTCAGCACGCTCCAAGATGACCTTCTTGGTGACTCCCAGCGCTGTCACGCTGTAGGAGATAGTGTCGTCGGAGTAGGTGAAGGTCTTGGTCTCGTCAGAGGATGCAAGAATTGCAGATCCGGTTTTTTCTGTATCGTTGACGGAATCCCACGTGTACGGTGTCTTCGAATCTGTCGGGGCAATGTAGCTACCCGCCCAGTACAGAGCGTCACTGTCGGACGTGTGCCAGTAGATCTCGATGGTGTCAGCGGTGACTCTAGCGATCTGGTAGCTGTCTTCGTTCGGGTTCTTTTCTTTCCAGGTGCCCGTCAGGTTCGCCGGTGTGGCCGGGGATTCGGTAGTAGGTGCGGCCGAGCTAACTGGCTGGTTTGGCGTGTTCGAAGCCGAGCTTTCAGTAGTGTTTGAGCATGCTCCGAGGGTAGCGAGTGCAATGATGCACGCTCCAGCAATGATCGCTTGTTTCATGGGTGCCTCCGTGGCAATTGATGCGTGATGGGGTCACGTGCCTGCGTGGATGATGACACCCTAACCTGAATAGTTAATGTGTAATTACTGTTGTGACGGCGTGTTGTTCTTACCCGTGAAGCAGTCTGAGAACGTGGAGGTATCCTCGTGGCCATTTTGTCGTTCGGAGTGCTGCAGTGCCTCCGGAAAGTGGTGGTGACGATGATGCGGATAGGTTACGAGCATGTGGATAGGTTAATAACCTATCCGTATCTGCATAACCTATCCGCAAGCGCACAACCTATCCGCATGAGCCAGCGTCACCGGGGAAACGGTCACCTATGTGCCGACGCGCTGCGGGCGGCGTCGATTGCCGCCTTCGATGTCTTCAGGTCGAGGCCGGTGCGGTCCTTGTAGGTCTTGACGGCGTTGATCATCCTGCCGTCGGCGATCAGCTGGAGCTCCACCGCGTTCAGCTCCGGGAGCGAGGCTGAGGCCGGGGAAGAGGGAGCAGGAACCGGGGTGGGGGCTGCTGCCTCGAACGTGGGGGAGGCGGATCCGGCGAGAGCCGTGACCCCGGCGTCCGCATAAGCGGCACGCAGTCGTGCCTCGAGGTTCGCGACCTGTTCCTTCAGCTGGCGGTTTTCGGCGCGTAGCTCTTCGATTTCGCTGGCCTGACCAAACCACTTACCCATGTGTTGCCTCCTTGAGGGAAAACCTTGATGGAAGCAATCCTATCCGTCTTCGCGGACCCGGTGCCGACGAGCGGCCTGCGGCGAATACGAAGGTTCCCGGAGAAACCCGCCCCGGCCTCGTCGATGACGACGCGCGAACTGTGCGCGACAACGCGCCGTGACCGGCGGAACAAGCCGCCTGCCGCGCCCGGCCCGGTAAAATAGCGAAGACACTGCGAGCAGCGGAGGAAACATGGCAGGCGAATCGTTCTTCGGGCAAGACCCCACCCACGAGGACCAGCAGGGCGGCATCCCGGCCGACCTGATCCCGTACCTGGAAGCGGCTGACGAGGTCGAGGAGACCGAGGCGGGGGAGGGAACCGACCCTCAGGCTGAGGAGGGCGAACGCGAGGCCGCGCTGCGCGCACTCGTCGAGCACTCGTTGCTGCTGGGCCCCGACCCGTCCGTCCTCGCCGAGATCGAGGGCGAGGTGGACGAGGAGTTCGCCGACGACGCCGCCGAGGCACGCGACGAGCGCGCCTCCCACGAGGCAGCGCTGGCCAAGGCTGAAGATGAGGTCGCGCTGGATGCCCGCGTGCAGGAGATCTACCAGTCCATCGTCGCGCGCGCACCCGAGCATGACATCGACCCCACGCTCGACCGCGTGAAGCTTGCCTTGGACATCCTGGGCGACCCGCAGAACTCCTACCCGTCGATCCACATCACGGGCACGAACGGCAAGACCTCTACGTCTCGCATGATCGACTCGCTGCTCACCGCTTTCGGCATGAAGACGGGCCGCTTCACGAGCCCGCACCTGCTCGACGTGCGCGAGCGCATCTCGCTCGAGGGCCACCCGATCACGCGCGAGGGCTTCATACGCGCATGGGAGGACATCGCCCCCTACGTCGGCATGGTCGACGAGCGCAGCTCGCAGGAGGGCGGCCCCCGTCTGTCCTTCTTCGAGGTGTTCACAATCATGGCGTACGCGGCCTTCGCCGACTACCCGGTCGACGCCGCCGTCGTCGAGGTCGGCATGGGCGGGCGCTGGGACGCCACGAATGTCATCGACGCGGGCGTCTCCGTCATCACGCCGATCGCCCTGGACCACACGAAGTGGCTCGGCTCCACGATCGAGGAGATCGCGCGCGAAAAGGCCGGTATCATCAAGCCCGGCCAGGTCGTCGTCATCATGAAGCAGGAGGAGGAAGTCCTCGACATCCTCCTCGAGCAGGCGCGCTCCGTCGACGCGATTGCCCGCGTTGAGGGCCGCGACTTCGAGGTCGTGGATCGTCAGATGGGCGTCGGCGGCCAGATGGTTACGATCCGCACGCCCTCTGCGGTCTACGAGGACGTGTTCGTCCCGCTGTTCGGCGAGTATCAGGCGCACAACGCGGCGGCGGCCCTCGTCGCCGTCGAGGCCTTCATGGGCGGCCGCGGCCTGGACGGTCGCATCGTCGAGCAGGGCCTCATGAACGCCTCCAGCCCGGGACGCATGCAGGTCGTGCGTCATTCGCCCACGATCATCGTGGACGCCGCGCACAACCCTGCGGGTGCGGCCACCCTGCGCGAGGCCGTGGAATCTTCCTTCGGGTTCGCGCGCATCGCGGGCGTGTACGCGGCGATGGGGGACAAGGACGTCGAGGGCGTCCTGTCCGAGGTCGAGCCCTTCATCGATCACCTGGTCGTCACGCAGATGCCGGGCGAGCGAGCGGCCGACATTACGCGCCTCGCCGAGATTGCCGAGGAGGTCTTCGGTCCCGACCGGGTAGACGTGCGCGAGTCGCTGGCGGACGCGGTCGATCGTGCAGCCGAGATTGCCGAGGCCGGGGCCGAGCCCGCGGATCGCAGCGGAGTTCTCGTGTTTGGCTCGGTCATGCTGGCCGGGGAAATGCTGGCCCTCGCCGGTCACAGCCCACGCTAGGATGTAACCCAACCAAGGCGGCCGCATCGTGGCGGCCGCCACGGTTGGGATTTCGTGCTCAAAGGTGGCACGATTGATCACGCATACAAGTACAGATGAGCAATGTGCAAGGAGGCATCATGAAGAAGCTCGTCAATGACGTCCACGCCGTCGTCCGCGAAACCCTCGAAGGTTTCGCCCTGGCCCACCCCGACCTCGTCGATGTCCATTACTCGCCCGACTTCGTGACCCGTCACGTCCCCAAGGCTGAGGGCAAGGTCGGCCTCGTCTCCGGCGGCGGATCCGGACACGAGCCCCTGCACGCGGGCTTCGTCGGCGAAGGCATGCTGGATGCGGCCGTGCCCGGTGCGGTCTTCACGTCGCCCACCCCCGACCCGATCCTGGAGGCCACGAAGGCCGCCGACCACGGCGCGGGCGTCCTGCACATCGTCAAGAACTACACGGGCGACGTCCTTAACTTTGAGACCGCCGCCGAGCTGGCCGACATGGAGGACATCAAGGTCTCGTCGGTCGTCGTCAACGATGATGTCGCCGTCGAGGACTCCCTCTACACGGCGGGGCGCCGCGGCGTCGCCGGAACGATCTTCGTCGAGAAGATCGCGGGCGCTGCCGCCGAGCGCGGCGACTCCCTCGAAGAAGTCACCCGCATCGCCACCAAGGTCAACGACCAGACCCGCTCCATGGGCCTGGCCCTGGGCCCCTGCACCGTGCCCCACGCCGGTAAGCCCTCCTTCGACCTGGGCGAGGACGAGATTGAGCTGGGCATCGGCATCCACGGCGAGCCCGGATACCGCCGCGGTTCCATGGAGCCCGCCGACAGCCTCGTCGCCGAGCTCTACGAGCGCGTGCGCGAAGACCTGGGCCTGACCGACGGCGAGCGCGTCGTCGCCCTCGTCAACGGCATGGGCGGCACCCCCGTCTCCGAGCTCTACATCTGCTTCCGCGCCCTCGCAGCCCTGCTGAAGAAGGACGGCATCGAGATCGCCCGCCAGATGGTCGGCAACTACGTGACCAGCCTGGAGATGCCAGGCGTCTCCGTGACCCTCATGCGCGCCGATGACGAGCTCCTCGAGCTCTTCGACGCACCCGTGAACACGGTCGCCTGGAAGTAAGCAGCGAAGCAGGACAAGGAGAAACACGATGAGCCTAGATGCAGCGTGGGCACTGCGGTGGATTGAGCTGGCAGCGGCGGACGTCGCTGAGCAGCGCGACTACCTGGTGGACCTGGACCGAGCCATCGGGGATGGCGACCACGGCGAAAACATGGACCGCGGATTCAAGGCCGCCGTCGAGGCACTGGGACAGGCCCAGCCGGGCAGCGTCGCCGAGGTCCTCAAGACGGTTGCCAAGACCCTCATGTCCACGGTCGGCGGCGCCGCCGGGCCCCTGTACGGGACGGCGTTCCTGCGCGCATCGAAGGCCGCCGGTGACGGTGAACTCGACGGCGCGGGCGTGGCAGCGGTGATCGCGGGCGCGCTCGATGGAATCCAGGCCCGAGGCAAGGCCACCACGGGCGAAAAGACCATGGTGGACGCGTGGACGCCCGCCCTCGAGGCCGCCCGCGCGGCCGCCGAGGCCGGTAGCGATCCTGCGGCCGTCCTCGAGGCCGCAGCTACCGCCGCCGAGGCCGGAGCCGCCGCGACGGAACCCATGCGGGCCACGAAGGGACGCGCCTCATACCTGGGCGAACGCTCCATCGGACACCTCGACCCGGGTGCCGTGTCCACCTCCCTCATCCTGCGCGCCGCCGTGCGCGCAGCGGGCGAGGCCGACGCGGCATGAGCGTGCGCGTTTCCTACGTCATCGTCTCCCACTCGGCCTCTCTGGCCAACGGAGTCTGCGAGCTGGCCGCCCAGATGGCCCCCGACGTGCACTTCGAGGCTGCAGGAGGCACGGACGACGGCCGCATCGGCACCTCCTACGAGCTCGTGGAGACGGCCCTCGAGGCCGCCCTTGCCGCCGTGGACGGTGAGGGCAGCGGCGTCATTGTCCTGACCGACCTTGGCTCGGCCACGATGACCGTCGAATCCGTCATCGACATGAGCGATGAGCCCGAGCGCGTGCGTTTTGTCGACACCTGCCTCGTCG
Organism: Actinomyces sp. ICM39; assembly: GCF_000282935.1. Lineage (NCBI taxonomy): Bacteria > Bacillati > Actinomycetota > Actinomycetes > Actinomycetales > Actinomycetaceae > Actinomyces > Actinomyces sp. ICM39. The sequence goes on along the minus strand of NZ_ALCB01000044.1, from coordinate 1,923 downwards.
AAGGGGCCGTCGCATCCTCCGTGCGGGCCCAGCTCGGCGAAGACCTTGACCAGGTCGCCGCCGTTGCAGCCGCCCTGGCCCCCCGCGTGGACGACGTGCCCGCCCAGGAGGCACCCAGCCCCGCTCCCGCGAAGCTCAGCGGGGGAGGGGCCCCGGCCTCGTCGACGTGGGCGCAGGGGGACGCGGTCGTTGCAGACCCCGTTGGCCTGCACGCGCGACCCGCCGCCGCCTTCGTGCGCCTGGCGGGCACCTTCAACGCCGAGGTCACGGTCAATGGGGCGGACGGCGGGTCGGTCCTGGAGCTCATGGCCCTGGGTATTACCCAAGGTCAGAGCGTCCACATCGAGGCAAATGGGGCAGACGCCACAGCGGCGGTCGCGGCCCTGACAGATATGCTGGAAAGCGCAACTGAGCAACCCTCATCATCAAAGGAGACAATGTGAGCGCTAAGAGTGTTCTGCTGGAGCCCCAGCACCTTCTCGACCCCACCCTGGAGCACACCCTCATCGTCGTGAAGCCCGACGGCTACGCGCGCGGCCTGACCGGTGAGATCCTGCGCCGCATCGAGGCCAAAGGCTACACGATCAAGGGCCTCAAGCTCATGATCGCCTCCCGCGAGCTGCTCGCCGAGCACTACGCCGACCACAAGGACAAGCCCTTCTTCGAGGGCCTCCTGGAGTTTATGAGCTCCGGCCCGGTCGTCGCCATCATCGTCGAAGGCCAGCGCGTCGTCGAGGGCATGCGCGTCCTCATGGGGTCGACCGACCCGACGACGGCCCCCGCGGGCACGATCCGCGGAGACCTGGGTCGCGCGTGGAACAGCCCCCACATGGAGAACCTGATCCACGGCTCGGACTCTGTGGACAACGCAACGCGCGAAATCTCCCTGTGGTTCCCGGAGATTTACTGAGACACGGCTAACCTGCAAGGGTGTACCTCAAAAACCTGACGCTGCGGGGCTTTAAGTCCTTCGCCAGTGCGACCACGCTCGCCCTCCAACCGGGCATCACGTGCGTCGTCGGCCCCAACGGGTCGGGTAAATCCAACGTCGTCGACGCTCTCGCCTGGGTCATGGGCGAGCAAGGTGCCCGCGCGCTGCGCGGCGGGAACATGGCGGACGTGATTTTCGCGGGGACATCTGGGCGCGCGGCGTTGGGGCGCGCCCAGGTGGACCTGACGATTGACAACACCGACGGGCTGCTCGACATCGAGTATTCCGAGGTGACGATCAGCCGCACCCTGTTCCGCGGGGGCGGCTCCGAATACTCCATTAACGGCACTCCGGCGAGGCTGCTGGACGTGCAGGAGCTCCTCTCCGACACGGGCATGGGCCGTCAGATGCACGTCATCGTCGGCCAGGGGCAGCTCGACGCGATTCTGTCCTCGACGCCCGAGGAGCGTCGCGGGTTCATCGAGGAGGCCGCGGGCGTCCTCAAGCATCGTCGGCGTAAGGAGCGCGCGCTCAAGAAGCTGGCCGACATGGACGCGAACCTCGTGCGCGTCCTGGATCTGACGAATGAGATTCACCGCCAGCTGGGTCCTTTGGCGCGCCAGGCGAGGGTTGCTCGTCGCGCGTCCCTCATTCAGGCGCGCGTACGTGACGCGAAGGCCCGCCTGCTCGCCGACGACCTGGCGTCTGCGCTGTCGAAGCTGTCCGTGCTCGAGGCATCGGACGAGTCGGCCGAAGCCCGCCGGGCCTCGCTCGAGGATCAGATAGCCGCCGCGCGCGCCGAGTTGTCACGCCTGGAGGAAGCCGAACGGGCGTCCTCGCCGGCACTCGAGCAGGCATCCTCCGACTGGCAGGCGCTGACCACGATCACCGAGCGCCTACGCGGCACACTCATGGCCGCGACCCAGAAGGTTGCGTTGCGGGCGACCCCCGAGCTGCCCCCGGGCGGCGAGGACCCCGACGTGCTCGACGAG
>NZ_ALCB01000043.1:0-14593 GCF_000282935.1 Actinomyces sp. ICM39 | reverse complement strand
CCTCGGACGACCGCCGCGCTGCCCTCGCCGAACGCCTGCGCCAGCGCGCAGCACACCGCCAGGCCGAAGACGCAGCCGAGGCTGAGCGCCGCGCACGCGTCGCCCGCGAAGAAGAGCAACGTCAGCGCGAGCTCGAAGAAGCGCGCGCCCGACGCGAAGCCGAACAGGCACAGCGCAAGGCCGCCCAGCGCAGCGCTCCCACCATCCCCCAACCCCGCTCCGAGCAGACTCGCCGGGAAAAATCAGCCACGGCGTCATCGCCGCGCGCCACAACCGGCTCGACGCCCCGCGTCTACGGGACTGTCCCCCAGCCTCGGGCCACCAATCCGTCGTCTCGTCCGCGTCGATCCGTGTACGAGCCTCGACCCAACAAGACCACGCGCGGACCGCGCTGGCACGACCTCGATGCCCGATCGGCTGCCAGGACACGCCCGCCGGCCAAGACCGCATACTCGCGCAGCGTGGTCGCACCACCCATCCCAGCATCCAGGCAGATTATTCGCGCGGCAGTTATCGCAATCATCGTGATTGCGCTGATCGCGCTCACAGCTATTACGATCAAACACATGCTTGGCTCCCTGATACAACCAAGTGCGGGGGCACACATTATCGAGGAGGTTAGGACATGGCAGAGCCCATGGCCCACCGTCTAGCTGGCCGATACGAGGTCCGCTCGCTCATCGGGCGCGGCGGCATGGCCGAAGTCCATCTGGGATTCGACACTCGTCTGTCGCGCGTCGTCGCTATCAAAATGCTGCGGCGCGACCTGGCGCAGGATTCGATTTTCCAGGCGCGCTTCCGCCGCGAAGCACAGTCAGCGGCGTCGCTGAATCACCCGAACATCGTCGCCGTGTACGACACGGGCGAGGAGATCATCGAGGATGCGACCGGCCGTTCGATCGCGGTGCCCTACATCGTCATGGAGTACGTCGAGGGGCACACGGTCAAGGACCTGATCTCCGACGGCACGGCCGTTCCGATTAACGAGGCCATCGAGATCGTGTCGGGCGTCCTGTCCGCCCTCCAGTACTCGCACGCGAACCACCTGGTGCACCGCGACATCAAGCCCGGCAACATCATGCTGACGTCGGACGGCAAGGTCAAGGTCATGGACTTTGGCATCGCGCGCGCCCTGACGGACTCGCAGGCCACGATGACGCAGACAAACGCCGTCGTCGGCACCGCCCAGTACCTCTCCCCGGAGCAGGCTCGCGGCGAGACCGTGGACGCGCGTTCCGACCTGTACTCGACGGGCGTCGTGCTCTTCGAGCTGCTGACGGGCCGCCCGCCCTTCAAGGGCGACTCCGCCGTCGCTGTCGCATACCAGCACGTCGAGCAGATCCCGCCCACTCCCTCGTCGATCCTGTCCGACATCCCGGACTCCCTCGACCGCGTGGTGCTGAAGGCCCTAGCGAAGAACCGCGAGGACCGTTACCCAAGCGCCGCGGCAATGCTCGCGGACCTGCAGCGTGTGGCCCGTGGCCTCGACGTGGGCGCTCCGCCCGCCGACTCGTGGGCCACCGAGGTTCTGCCCGCCGCCGGCTTGGCTGGCGCCCAGACCGCTGCGACCACTCCGATGGCCGCGGTCCCCAGCCATACGCCTGCCGCAGCGATGGCCGCAACCTCCACGTCGCTGCCTGCAGTCGCCACCGCGGACGCGGACGACGAGGCCTCGAAGTCCCGCAAGCGCCGCACGGCGATCATCGTCTTCCTGCTTCTCGCTGCGCTTGGCATCATCGGCGGCTCGGTGTGGGCCCTCACGCGCGGCGCCGCCGAGCCCGAGTCAATCGCTGTTCCCAACGTCGTCGGCCTGACCCAGGCCGAGGCGAAGACCCAGATCGAGCAGGCCGGCTTCACGTGGGAGCTCAACCCCGACAAGGTCGCCTCCGACACCGTCGCTGAGGGCTCCGTGGCCTCCACCGACCCCGCCGCGGGCACGCAGGCCGAGAAGGGCGCGACCGTTCGCGTCACCATCTCCTCCGGTCCCGATTCGGTGACCCTGCCCGACAACCTCGTTGGCATGAGCCCCGACGACGCCCGCAAGGCGATCGAGGCCCTGGGCCTGAAGTGGGAGCTCGATAACAGCAAGGTCGCCTCCGACACCGTCCCCGAAGGCAAGGTCGCTCAGACCAACCCGTCGCCGGGTTCGAAGGTCAAGGCCGGACAGACGATCCGCGCCTACCTGTCCTCCGGCTCCGACCAGGTGGAGGTTCCTGACCTGTCGGGTATGACCCAGGATCAGGCGCGTAGCACCCTGAAGGGCGTCGGCCTGGAGCTGGGCAACGTGACGAGCGTCGACTCCGAGAAGGAGAAGGACCGCATCGTCGAGCAGGATCCCGCGACCGGCACGAAGGTCAAGAAGGGCACCACCGTTGGTGTCTCCGTGTCGAGTGGCAAGGCCGCTCAGGTGGAGATTCCCACCGTCGTTGGGATGGGCCGTGACGACGCCGAGGCACAGCTCAAGGCTCTCGGCCTGAACGTCACCGTCGAAGAAGTTGCGGGCAACCAGCCCGCCGGCCAGGTCCTGTCCATCGAGCCCGGCGAGGGCTCGAAGGTCGACAAGAACTCCAGTGTGAAGCTGAAGGTGTCGAAGGGCGGCCAGTCCGGCAACAACAACGGTAACAACACGGGTTCCGGCAGCCGAGGCTAACTCGCGATCCCCGAGCCGCCACGCGGCGGCAACCATACTAAGAGGCCCGCGCCAGTCAGGAGAAATACTGAGGCGCGGGCCTCGCTGTGTGCGCGGGGGCGCAGGTGCGCAGGTGTATGCGGGTGCGCGGGTGTATGCGGGTGTGCGCGGGGGTGTGCGCGGGCGGCCTCGACAACGCACGGCTACCAGGGACCGGTGCACCCGCCTCTTCACGGTGGAAGCATGTCTTCCACAACGCACGCCTGCCGGATTACCAGCTCTGTTGGCAGATGCTGTGCTGCTAGGCGGTCTAGAAATCAGAGGCGCCAGAAAACAGGTCCCTGACGCGGATAGGTTATGACGATGTGGATAGGTTATAGGCATCCGGATAGGTTAATAAGCTATCCGGATGCTCGTAACCTATCCGGATGCTCGTAACCTATCCGCATGCACACGCCCACAAGCACATCTGCGGGTCCCCGCGAAACCTACAGCTTGAAACGCTCCGCAACGACGGGCTTGAGGGACACGGCCCGCTCACGTGCGTCGGCGTCACCGCAGGCGGCGAGCCAGTTGGCGAACATGAGGTGCCCGGACTGGGTCATGACGGACTCGGGGTGGAACTGGACGCCCTCGAGGGGCAGGGAGCGGTGGCGCACGCCCATGATGATGCCGGACTCAGTGGTCGCGGAGACCTCGAGTTCGTCGGGCATGGTCGCAGGGTCGATCGTCAGCGAATGGTAGCGGGTGACGGTCAGCGGCGAAGGCACGCCCTCGAAGACGCCGCGCCCGTCGTGCGTGATGACGGAGGTCTTGCCGTGCATGAGCTCGGGCGCGTGCCCGACGGTCGCACCAAAAAGCTCGCCGAGGGACTGGTGCCCCAGGCACACGCCCAGCATCGGGATGCCATGCTCGGCGCAGTCGGCGATGGTCTGCAGGGAGGCGCCGGCGCTCTTGGGGTCGCCGGGTCCGGGGGAGATGAGGACGCCGTCATAGCCGACCTCGAACCAGGCGGGATCCACGACGTCGTTACGCACAACGTCCACAACAGCACCCAGGTGGCGCAGGTAGCCCACGATCGTGAAGACGAACGAGTCGTAGTTGTCGACGCAGAGGATTCGTGCCATCGCGGGTCCTTTCATGTACGAGGCCTTGGCCTCTTCTCCGGCATCCATCGTAGGGCGCTCCCCTAGTGGGCGCGCGGGCGCTGTCCGCTCTCCGGGCGCGCGATCGCGTGCGGCGGCACCCAACCGACGTCCGCGGATACGACACGAGGCCGGGTCTCCCCGGCCTCGTGTCATCGACGAGCAGGCGGCTCAGGCTCAGCCGACGGAGGACTGTCCGAGCTCCAGGTAGGACTGGACCCAGGGGTAGACCCAGGTGAACAGGGCGGCGACGGCCGCGCCGATGAGGGCCAGGGATTCAATGACCTTGAACCAGGTGGGGCCAGGCAGGTGGCGGAAGATCCATGCGTACATGTTGGGTCCTTCAGTTCGTGGGTTCGTCGACGAGTTCGGCGGGGACGCCCGTGTCCTTGGGGGTCCAGGATTCGAACTTGAGGTGGACGATGTAGCGCTGCCAGTTGCCGTATTCGGGGTGGCAGGTGGTCATGGTCATCCAGCGTTCGGTGGGGGTTTCGGACCAGGAGACGTCGTCGATGACGGGGGCGACGACGCGCATCTGCGTGGGGTCGGTGGCGTCGATGATCTCGGAGGAGACCATGGAGTAGACGAGGTAGTGGTCGTCGACTTCCACGACGACCTTGTCGCCCTGGGTGAGGCGGTCGATCCAGCGGAAGTTGTTGCCGTAGGTGCGCCGGTGGCCGGCGATGGAGAAGTTGCCGACGCCGCCGGGCTGGGTGGTCATGTCGTAGTGGCCGGCCCATCCCTGGTCGAGAACGTAGGAGGTGGTGCCTTCCGCGAGGGGGATCTTCATCCAGTCCCAGGTGGGCACGTGGACGAGGCCGTAGACCTCGCCATCGCCGACTTCGCGGTCGAAGGCGGGCGGGTCATCGGTGCGGACTTCGCCGAGGGTGCGCTTGGAGGGCTGATGCTCTTCCTCGTACGAGGCGATGGTCTGGGAGACCTGTCCGGCGACCTCGTAGGTCGTCCAGTACAGCTGCCAGACGGAGAAGAGGCCGACGATGAACGCGAAGGTAATGAGCAGTTCGCCGACGACACCGACGATGTTCCAGAAGATGTTGGAGCGTTTTTTTCTTGTCGGCGAGGCAGGGGCGACGTGTTCACCCATTCGTTTCCTCCACGGTTGCATAGTTGGCTGTCAGCGAGGTAGTGGCGGGAGCAAAGCTCAGGGAGTCTTTGGTCTGCATCTCCCACCCGAGGCCGTACTTTGTCACGTAGACCTGATAATTCACCATACGTGGGTTTGCAGTAACCGTCGCGCGCAGGGTGGCAGGATCACCAATTGCTTGGATCACATAGGGCGGCGAGTAGCTGGTTCCGTCCACGAGGATCACGTTGCCGATGCAGCGGATGACGGTGCGCGAGGTGACGCGCACGCCCTGGACGGTCATGGCCTCGGCGCCGCCGCTCCACAGGGCGTTCATGGTGTCCTCGATGTCCTGCTGGTGAATGACGAGGTCGTTGGGCGTTGCGCCTTCGGGGATTTGCCCAGGGGGAGCGTCGGAGAGGGTGATTTGGACACCGGGTCCTGAGACGGGGCGGGTGGAGCGAGCGGTGAACGCATCTTCGTCAGGGGTGCCGGACTGGGGGGTGGCGGCAGCGAAGCTCTGAATCTGAGCGTCGAGCGCGGCGACCTCGTTTTCGACGACTTTGACCTGTTCCTGGCGGTTGCGCACGAGGGTGGACAGGTCGGAGGTTGCCGCGGGATTTTTGCGTTCATTGAGCGCAGAGACGGAGAAGAGGAGGCCGGAGGCGACGGTCACGGCGAGGACGCCTGCGATGTGGCGAAGTCTGCGTCCGTGCATGTTTCCCCCTCTCATGGCGCTGCGCTTTGGCACTTTCCACGTCCGAGACTACGCTAGTGTTGCGACTAATTCATCACCGCCGGGCGGTTTTCTTCCCGCGCGGGCCAGCAGAGAGGACCCGACGTGGCCGAATCCAAGAAGCGTAAGAAGAATGGACACGAGGTCGAGGACGACACCGAGATCCAGAACTGGACTGACGGTATTCCGCTCAGCCCGGCCTGGTGGGCCCCCACTTTCGTGGCCCTGATGATTCTGGGCCTGCTGTGGGTCGTCGTCTACTACATTTCGTCGGGCACCTACCCGGTGCCGAAGCTGGGCGCGTGGAACATCGCGGTGGGCCTGGGCACGATGATGGTGGGCTTCCTGATGACGCTGCGTTGGCGTTGAGCGCGGGTAGTATCGCGACAAACGTGAGTGCGGGGCGTTCCGGCTGCGGCCGGGACGCCCCACTATTTCTCTCGACGAGGCCGTGGCTGACTACCGGGTCACGGCCTCGTCCTCGGGTCAGGGCCGGCTCAGCTCAACCCTCATGCCAGCGTCGTACATGCCAAGGAGGGAGCGTCCGGCCAGCCCGTCTTCGAGGCGCGCGGGGTGCGCGCTGGCGAAGGACATGACGGTTGCGGCCCCGGCGTGAATGATCGCGGGCGAGGCCGGGGCGGAGGGGCCGAGGACGACGGTGTGGGCGTCGGAGGCGAGCTCGAGGAGGCGCGGCATGGTCTTGTTGACGAACGCGGAACCGGAGATGAAGACGTAGTCCATCTCGGGAAGCAGGTATTCGCAGGCGGAGTCGGGGTAGTCACCCTCAAGGACGTTGCGTTCGAGGATGTTGAGCTCGGCAGCGTCGGGCATGGCGGCGGGTGCGAAGGGGAAGTGGCCGATGACGGCGACGCGCTTGCCGGCGACGAGGGACGCGTAGGGGTGGAAGGTGCGTGCCCAGTTGTTTTCCTTGCAGGGGCGGAATCCGTGGGCGAGGGCTCGCACCGGGTGGGAGTGGTAGGCGTTGACGGCGGCCATGCCGATGCCGGCGTCTTCGAAGTTCCAGGACTTGGCGAGGGCGGCAACGTCTCTCAGGGGGCGACCGACGAGGTCGGCGGGATCCTCGGTGGCGCGCGGGCGGGACTGAACGTTCATGCCAAAGGCCATGCCGACGCCGTCTTCGCTGGTGGCGACGCGACGCCACTTGCCGTCGGTGAAGATCTGGGTGACGGTGACGTCGGAGGAAATCTCGTCGATGAGCTGGTCGTACAGGTCCCAGGGGCTGGTCATGGTGTCTCCTGTGGGCGCATGAGGGAGGGTCCGGCACGCTATGCCGGACCCTCCCTATATTAGGTCATCCTTAGATACCATGCGCCTGTCGGCCGTTGACCCGTCACGCGCCATAGACCTCGTACAGGACGCGGAAGGCGAGCGCATTAATCGCAACTATGCCCGCGATCATTCCCAGCGCCGCGAGCGCCTGGCGCCGATTCTGCGCCGCCTCGGTCACGCCCGAACGCGGACGGGCCATGCGCACTAGGACCCACGTTGCGGCCACACCGGCGATCGCGCCACCGATATGCCCCTGCCAGGAGATACCGCTGACCATGAAGCCGTACACGAGGTTCACGCCGAGCAGCGTCAGAATGGCTGTCGTGTCGGAGCCGCCCAAACGCTGGAGGACGAACACCGCCCCGAAGAGTCCAAACACCGCTGCAGACGCGCCCACCGTACTGACGTAGATCTCGGAGGGTTGGATCAGGCACCAGGCGATGATAAAGGCGGAACCGCCCAATGCGCTCACCAGGTAGACGGTGAGGAAGCGCCACCATCCCATGACCGGCTCGATCGCACGCCCCACCCAATACAGGGACAGCATGTTGAACAGGATATGCAGCAGGCCCCCGTGCAGGAACGCGCCCGTGAGGATCGTCCACGGGTGCGCCATTAGCCACGCGGGCACGAGCGCTAGCGCGGACGTGAGGGCGGGAGCCAGCCACGTGAGGACGTACATGAGGACGCAGGTCGTCATCATCGCGTAGGTGACGACCGGCGCCCCGGCCGCCGCCGCGCGCGACGGGGAACGCATCCACTGCTTCTTCGAGGACGTGCAGTCCACGCAGATCGAGCGGACCTCGGTGGGGATCGCGCAATCCACGCACATGGGCCGGTTGCAGCGCTTGCAGTAGTCGACGCTGCGCACGCCCGGGTGACGCGGACAGTCGGGGGCGGCGCGCGGGTCCGAGCGCTGGCCGTAGCTCGGCATGCTCATAGCTTCCCTTTCGGCGGGGGATAGGGGACGAGGCCGGGGTGCACCATCCCGGTCACTGCACTAAGCAGCGGGGGCGGCCCCGGCCTCGTCGATGATGAGGGGAGAGGATCAGTCGACGATCTCGATAGAGTTGATGACCTGCTCCGTCACGGGGCGGTCCTGGAGGCCCGTGGGGGTGTTGACGATGGCGTCGACGACGCGCTTGGACTCCTCGTCGGCGACCTTACCGAAGATGGTGTGGTTGCCGAGCAGCCACGGGGTGGGGGCCACGGTGATGAAGAACTGCGAGCCGTTGGTGCCCTTGCCCATGCGCTTGCCAGCGTTGGCCATGGCGAGCAGGTAGGGCTCGTTGAAGTTGAGCTCGGGGTGAATCTCATCGTTGAACTGGTAGCCGGGGCCGCCGGTGCCGGTGCCGAGGGGGTCGCCGCCCTGGATCATGAAGCCGGGGATCACGCGGTGGAAGATGGTGCCGTCGTAGAGAGGGCGGGAGGTCTTCTGGCCGGTCGTGGGGTCGACCCACTCGCGCTCGCCCTTGGCCAGGGTCACGAAGTTATTGACCGTGTTGGGAGCGTGGTTGGGGAACAGTTCGACGGTGATGTCGCCGACGGAGGTGTGAAGAATAGCTTTCATGAGACTAATGGTCGCACCTTTTCCTGGGTGTTTCCTGTCCGTCACGCAGCTCACGCAAGCCGGTGGGCTGCAGATCACAGCCCGTTGTAGCACAATAGGAGTGAGTGGCGCGTCCGCGCCCCCGTTTATTGTGGACAGAATCGGAGACATCATGGCTACTTCGCCGACTTTCGATGCAGATAAGCTGCGCGCATCCTCTCAGCATCTTCGCGACGCTGCTGCCATTTACGCCGGCAAGGTTGCCGTGCGGGCCGCCGATCTGGCTGGCCAGGGCGTTGACTGGGCCGCGCCTCGTGCCCAGGCCGCGCTGCATTCCGCGATCGAGCACGCGACCCCCGCGATCGAGAACGCCGCCGCTCGTGCGCAGGCTGCCGCCGCGCAGGCCGTTCCGGCGATCGAGAACGCTCGCGAGCAGCTCGTGGATGACTACCTGACTCGCGCTTCTCTCGCCGTCGACCAGGCGGGTGCCGCCCTGTCGGCTCGCGGCTCGCTGTCGGAGCGCGCTCGTCGCGCCTCCGAGGCTTCGGCTGTCGCTCTGGCGACGCCGGTGCGCAAGCGCCGCAAGTGCCGCGTCCTGCGCGCCTTCGGCCTGACGGCCCTCGTTGGCGCCGTGGCCGGTGCGGGCTACATCCTGTGGAAGCGTTCGCAGCCGATCGAGGATCCGTGGGCCGAGGAGTACTGGGCGGATCTGGACACGGATTCCTTCGTGCCGGACACCGAGGCTGAGAAGGCCACCTTCGAGGCGGGCGAGTGATTCACACCTTCTGAGAGGCTTGTGCTTCGGGGCCGCGACGCGCTGCGTTGCGGCCCCAAAACTGTATCCCGCTCAGATGAAATACCCCGCGCCGCCACCGGTTGGTGCTCGACGCGGGGTTTCTCGCCTCTCGGGATCAGCTCCTCGACGAAGAGTTCATCACTGCTGAGACGATAGCGGCGACGATGCCTGCAACGATGAGGATGAGGCCGATCGGCAGAATGTAGAAAATCATCCCGACCGCGAGCCAGTACAAGCCGTCTCCGCCGTCTCCATGGTTGCCCGGGATGAGCTCAATGACGAACCAGGCGAGGAAGGGAGAGACGGCGAGCAGTGCCCCGATTCCAGACAAAATGCCCGCCAGCTTGTACGACACGCGACGCTTCACGGGAGCCATCGGAGCGTAGCCGTAGCCCGCGTTCCCAGCCTGCGCATAGCCCTGCGCAGCGGCTCCATTCCCCGGCTGCATCGTCCCCTGAGGAGGAACACCACCCTGGTACAGGTAGGACGACTGCTGAGGAGACGAAGCAGGATACGCGTTCGGGTCCGGAACACTCGGATTCGGGTTTGTCACTGTCTGTCCTTCCATCAAGGGCGCATGCACAAAGGTTCGACGGTCACAATCCTAAATGACGACGAGCCGCGGGAGACGAGCATGACAACCACCTCAGCCGGGCACAACGACGTATCCAATGCGGGATCACGAACTCCCAAACCGCATTGACAGCCACACCCATGCTGTGAACAGAAGCCACGGGCTCACGTGTACGAGGATTGCATAGAAGCTCCACCAGCGCCCTCTCGGCTCTTTCGTGGTGAACATGCCGATGAGCGCGAGGAGGATTCCCAGCAGACCATTGAGGACGAGAATGATAAGAAAAAATACAATGGCGTACCCAAAGCCGTAAACTTCGAGGTAGCCCTCCTCCGTGGTGTGCTCGCGAATCGACACGCGGAGGCTTCCGAAGGCAATAAAGAGAACGAGAATCCACCCGCCAACGCCCAGGATCAGGGACGTGGCCTGTGTCCCTCCGAGGCCGGTCCACCAGCGTCTTACTTCTTGCCCCTGGATGGCAGGAGCATCAGGCTGGGTCAGAGCGGCTGCCTCGAGCAGATTCTCGCCAGCCATGCTCGTCATTTGTTCCTCACTCATTGTGGGTCACACTCCTTAGACAACGAGATGCGCAGTTTAGAAACCCTAAGCGGATGAAAGCACTACCGAGAGCAGGAGGAACAGAAGCACCGCGGCCATGACAACGACGACCGGGATGGCATTCAGCCGAAGCGCACGTGAGACATATTTGCCTTCTTCGGGAGTCCTGACCTGATCCATCGCGGCGACACCAAGGATGGCTCCAATGAGGTTGATCAAGCCAACGGGGATGGATCCAAGGCCGACGATGAAAATAAAACCGAGCGGTGCCAACGCTCTTTCCAAGGAATCCGTCGACGTCATCGCAAAACGCACCCAGGCGACAAGCCCGATAACGATGACTACTCCGAAGACGACAAGGCCGGCAACACCGCAACCGAATGATGCTTTTCCTGGGGATTTACCCGGATTCTGTCCGTAAGGAGCAGGCTGGGGCACCTGGTTGTAATTGGCGGCAGGAGGCTGGGGCACCTGCCCCGGGTATGAGTTCGGTTCGGGGTAATTCGGATACGGTGTCGTCATCATCATTCCTTCACGTCGTTCGTCTCGTGCCGACACTGGCTCGTCAATCAACGGGTGCTGCTCGCTCATCTGCACCCTCGCATATCGTCGCGCGGCTGCTCGAGTTCCTTGTCCGTATCAGGAGCTGTCATGACTCTCCCTCCGAAAAAGTATTTCAAGAATTGAGATTATCGGAGAGGGCAGTTCTTCGCAAGGAATGAGGAGCCGAGGAAAGTGCGCAACACCTGGGCAACCCCGGCCTCGTTCGTCGAAGAAGCGCCCTACGCGACTGAACCAAGAACCATCAGGGGAAGAAACAGAAGACACAAGCACAGGGTTCCATTCAGGACGATTCCCCACGTAGCGAGTGCCTGCTCATCCTCACTGTCGGCGCGTCGATGCGCCCGTATTCCCATGATCAGGCCCGTCAGCTGGGCGATGCCCACCGGGACGGACACGATGATGAAGGCGATCACAACAAACATGCCGAGCAAGAACGAGTCCTCCGGCGTCGAAGTAATTCCGCCAAGCATCGCGAACAGGCCGACAAGCAACGCTCCACCCATCACCAGCAAGCCTGCGACTCCCACCCCAACGGATCTCGCGCCCGCGCTGCTAAAGAAGCGCTCGAACAGGGAGAAACACGCGAACAGGACCGCACCGCCACACACAGCAAGGAGGACAACGGGGCCAACCGGGTTGTCAGCAAGACCCGCGGCAGGGATGATGCCGGCGCAGCCAAGGAAGAAGGCATTCGCTCCCACTCCAAGCGCGCAGCGCCCGAGCTCCGCGCGATCCTCGGCGTGCCTTCGCCCCACGAACCCGGCGATGACACCCGCCAGATGAATGATCCCCGCCGCGCAGGCTACGGGCAGGACAGAACGGATGAACTCATCGTCGCTCATCACCGCAGAGTCCCCGGGGATGACGGGGTGAGTGCCGGCGTTCATCTCGTCAAAAAACGAGGTCGACAGGACGATGAAACCCCCGATGATCACGGCAAGTCCCGCGAGTGCGCAGGCAAAGGACAACCTGTTCATCATTCTCAACATGCGCTTGTTGGGCACAGGTGCGGGACCGCTGTGATCATTCATGGTTTTCTCCGTCCAACGCTTCAGTGACCTACATGAACAGCATCAGAACGATCATGAAGGCGGTGAAGACGATGTATGGGCTTGCGTTCAGGAGGATTCCCAGCCAGTTGAGCTTCCTCGTCTTCGGTTTCCCCACTGCCCCAACAATCCCGATAACACCGCCGGCGAGGTTCACCGGGCCAATAAACATCAGCGCAAAGAGCGGCAAGAATCCGATCGCTTCCTTGCCACTCGGGTCGGGGTCGGATGCGCTGGCTCGGATAGCAAGCCACATGGCCAGTATCGTCAGGCCAATGAGGGCCCACCCGACAACACCCAAGATGATCGACACTCGATTCACCTTCTGAGTCACAGCCCCTTGGGTCACGGGCACAGAACCCGGAGCGAATCCCTGCGGAACCGCCGCATATCCCTGAGACGTGGGCTGTGCGGGCGCGTATGGTCCCGAAGGCTGTTGCTCAGGCTGCTGAGGGTAAGGCGTACTCATCTCACTACTCCTATGCGTCACGTAAGGCTGTTACCCGAGGAGGGTGCGCAGCACCTGCGCAACCCCGGCCTCGTTGTTTGAGGGGGCGACGAAGCGCGAGGCCTCGACGACGTCCTGCGAGGCGTTGGCCATCGCGAAGGACAGGTCCCCCTCGCTCATCATGGACAGGTCGTTACCGGCGTCGCCGAAGACGGCGGTCTGAGAGCGATCAACACCGAGGAAACGCTGCAGGTCGCGCACGGCGCTGCCTTTGTCGACTCCTCGGATCTGCAGGTCCGCCCAGTTCGCGCCGGAAATCGCGTACTGGTGTGTGTCGGCGAAGTTGGCCAGGGTGGCCTCCGCGAGCGCCTCGACCGGGCCGAGGACGAAGACAGCGAGCTTGACGATCGCGTCGTCGATTTCGCCGGCCTCGATGGCGTCGATGATGGCGCTCTGGTCATCCACGCGCTTGGTGCGGTGGTAGTAGGGCATGACGCCGTCGACGAAGCGGTCGTCGGTGCGCTCGACATAGGCGAATTGCTTGCCGCACATGACCAGGCCCCCGTCGATCCCGTCCGGCCCCGAGGTGGTCTCACGGACGAGGCGGATGACCTCGCGCACCGTGGGGGTGTCCACCGGATGGGAGGAGACCTCGACGCCGTCGCGCATGACGATGCCGCCGTTCTCGCCAATGACGGTCATGCCGGGGCGCCCGGGGAACATGTCGATGAGGGTCCACACCTGCCGGCCGGACGCGGGCGCGAAGGTGACACCGCGCGCGTCCATCTGGTCGAGCAGCTCGTCCATGCCGGGCGGGAAGTTCTTGTCATCGTCCAGGAGGGTGCCATCCATGTCGACGGCGGCCAGGCGCAGGTCGGCGCCCGCGTAAAGCGCGGGGTCAGTGGGGGTCATCATGGGTCCATTGTGCCCGACGGGAGGCACGGGTGCTTGCGACCTACGACGAGGCCAGGGCAACCTCACGTGACCTCGTGAGGTACGCGCATGGTCACTCTGAGCGCTCCTGATCCCTGTCTTTACCCTTTTCGAAGAGGCGAACGAGGAGGGCGCACAGGAACGCAAGCAGGCCGAAAGGGGCGACGAAGAGCAGCGCGGAGAGGAAGGCCAAGTTTATGGCGACTGCGGGCGGGTTACCGTCCGGATCAAAAAAGCTGGCAAGCCAGGCCAACGGCGGCAGGTACAACATACTTCCGGTGAGGACGAAACCCAGGATGACGCAGACGCGCACCACGCTCGAACCCCGGCGCTGTTTCTCGCGGACCAACTCGCCCGCGTTGTCCGCAGATCCATCGGCTAGATTAGCTCGCGTCACCTCATCGGCGGCCTTTCTTTCACGACTTTTTGCTGCCGTCACGTCGACAGCCAGCGCTAGGAAGGCAACAAATAGGACGGGGGCAGCAAGCAGAAGAAATCCGACGAGGAACACGACACCTCCAGATGATGGAACCGAGGCCGTCACGACCCCCGTTCCATTCGGGGGACGTCGAGATCCTCTCAGAACCACCACCATAGCGCAGCGGCAACGGGGGCCAGCACGGCGGCCACGAAGGCCCCGACGCGCGGGAACAACAACCGTTAGCGTCCCCGCTTTCTCTCCTCTTCCCGCTGGGAGAGCTTCGCAAAGAAGGCGTACAGGAACGCAAGGAGACTGAACGGAGCGACGAAGAACATGGCAAAGAGGCCGATCCAGCTTCCCATGCCATCCCGCTCACCGCTAACGGCATCTATCAGTTCGGCTATCAGCGGCAGGTAGACCACACTTCCGAGGAGAACGAATCCCAGAATGATGCTGAAGCGCGCAACGTTCCCGTCGCGGGCCCTCGTTATCCTCTTATCGATGGCCAGAGCCGCCGATTGAATCAACAGAATGATACCGACTACTGGAAGGATGTAGAGCGGGAGGAGCAAGCCCTCCCAGGGCATCTAAATCAACAGGAATAAGCCTTGGTTTACAAGGCTTTTTTGCTTGTCTATAACCGATTTGCCCCATCATTTGCCCTACATTTTTTATGAGCAATCTTTCCAGACATCTCTAATTTGATTAAATTCCTTAAAAATTTTCTCCTCTAAAGTGTGTCCATATACTTCTACTAACATTGAAATATCTCTATGCCCTAGAATTTTTGCAATAACTCCAAGGTCAAATCCTTTGT